>DUKF01000129.1:0-454 GCA_013329455.1 Methanotrichaceae archaeon
AAAGCTCCTGGATAGGGACCTCTCCGCAGAGGATGTTGACGCTGTTAGACAGATCCTCCATGGCTACAAGAAGGGGGCGGTGGAGGGGGACGACCTCGTCCACGATATTTCCGCGGCCCTGAAGGTCTCTGATGCCCTCGTCTCAACCCTCATCGAGGAGGTCTTTCCAGAGTTCAAGGAGCTCGCGCCCGTTCCCACCACAAAGACTCTCAGAAGCCACATGACCTCAGGCTGGTTCATATCTTTGGGAAGCCTCCACGAGAGGGCAACACTTCCCGAAAAGCTATTTTCCATCGACCGCTGTTTCAGGCGCGAGCAGTCGGAGGATGCGGCGAGGCTGATGACCTATCATTCGGCAAGCTGCGTCATCATGGATGAGGAAATCTCCGTCGAGGACGGAAAAATGGTGGCCGACGGCCTTCTCAGTCAGTTCGGGTTTGAGAAGTTCAAGTTC
>DUKF01000129.1:481-11806 GCA_013329455.1 Methanotrichaceae archaeon
CGATAAGAGGAGCAAGTACTACGTCCCCGACACCCAGATCGAGGTCTACGCTTACCACCCCGGTCTCGTGGGGTCGAGCACCAAGTACAAGACGGGCTGGGTCGAGGTCGCAACCTTTGGGATCTACTCCCCGACCGCCCTCTCAAAGTACAATATCCCCTACCCGGTCATGAACCTGGGCCTTGGGGTCGAGAGGCTCGCCATGATCCTGTACGATGCAACCGACGTGCGGGCTCTCGCATATCCCCAGTTCCAGGCCGACTCCGACCTCTCCCAGAGGGATATGGCGATGATGATCAAAGTCGAGAAGGAGCCCGAGACCAGCGCTGGGATCGAGATCGCAAGAGCTGTGGTCCGGACTTGCGAGGAGCACGGGGACGCCCCATCGCCTTGCGAGTTTGAGGCCTGGAGGGGCGAAGTTCAGGGTCGAGAGATGGTGGTCTCGGTGGTGGAGTCAGAGGAGAACACAAAGCTCTGCGGGCCCGCTGCCATGAACGAGGTCATCGTCTACAAGGAGAACATCCTGGGCATTCCCCACACCTCCAAGTGGGAGGAGGCCTTCGATAACGGTGTCACAACGGGCATGAGGTTCATCGACTCATTTGCAGAGCTTGCGGCCCGGGAAGTCGAGGAGGCCGCTCTGAAGAAAGAGGCGTCTGAGACGAGGGCGAGGATCGTCCGGAGCCCCGGCGACGTGAATCTCAAGCTCGAACCCGCTCTTGAAAGGTACATCACCAGCAGGAAGAGGAAGATCGACGTTCGGGGGCCGGTCTTCACGACGGTTGAAAGCAAGGTCCTTGATTAGGATCGATGGAGTTCGATTTAGGAGGGGACTATTTTGGTTAGAACGCCGGATTCGAACGCAGAAGAAAAGCGGGCCGCGGGCGAGGCTGCGGCTGAGATGGTCAGGGACGGGATGGTTTTGGGCCTGGGGACCGGGTCGACTGTCGCCTGGACGATTAAGAGGATCGGAGAGATGGTCGAGGAAGGAGGGGTCGGGGTTCTCGGCGTTCCAACGTCCTACCAGGCCCAGGAGCTTGCCATAGCTGCGGGGATTCCTCTGACCACCCTGGACCAGGACCCGGTTCTTGATCTTGCCATCGACGGGGCCGATCAGATCTCCCACGACCTGATGACGATCAAAGGGGGTGGGGCGGCTCATGCGAGAGAGAAGGTCGTCGCCTCCTCGGCCCAGTGGTTTGTGATCGTGGCCGACTCCTCCAAATATGTCGATGCCCTCACCCACCCGGTTCCAGTCGAGGTTCTGCCCTTTGCGGCGAAGCTAGCCGCAAGCAGGATTGAAGAGATCGGCGGATCGCCGAGTCTACGACAGGCCAAGATGAAGGATGGGCCAGTGATCACCGACAACGGAAACTTCGTGATCGATGCCGACTTCGGGACGATCGAGGATCCCGAGGTTCTTTCAACCCAGCTCTCGGAGATTCCCGGAGTCGTCGAGCACGGGATATTCGACAACGTCGACCAGCTCGTCGTCGTCCTGGACGGAGAGGTCAAGGTTTTCAGCCGGGAGTGACGCCTTGAGCTTGAGGACGATCTGGTGGGACTCCGAAAAAAGGGCAGTCGCCATGATCGACCAGACCCTTCTGCCTGAGAGGCTTGAAACGATCGAGGTCGACTCGATCGATGGATTATGCGAAGCCATACTCGCCTTGAGGGTCAGGGGCGCGCCAGCCCTGGGAGCGGCCGGGGCCTACGGCCTCGCCCTGGCGGCGGCAAGATCAGACTCTACCGACCCGACCGCCCTCCTCCAAGAGATCGAAAAGGCGGCCGAGATCATAAAAGGCGCAAGGCCAACGGCCATCAACCTCTCCTGGGGCGTCGACCGGGTGATGAGAGCCCTGGATGAAATAAAAGCATCCGACGACCTCGACGAGATCAGGTCAGCAGCCCTGAAGGAAGCCGAATCGATCGCCGAGGAGGACGTCGCCACCAACCGAGCTCTCGGCGACGTTGGCACCAGCCTATTGGAAGACGGGGATGTCGTCCTCACCCACTGCAACGCCGGAAGGCTCGCCTGCGTCGGCTGGGGGACTGCCTTGGGCGTAATCAGGTCGGCGGTGGCCGAAGGAAAGAAGATCAGCGTCTACGCCTGCGAGACGAGGCCTCTGCACCAGGGGTCCAGGCTGACGGCCTGGGAGCTCTCCGAAGACGAGATCCCCGTCACCCTCATCTGCGACAACATGTCCGGGATGGTGATGCGAGAGGGTAGAATCGACAAGGTGATCGTCGGCGCCGACCGGATCACAAAGGACGCCGTCTTCAACAAGATCGGGACATATTCCCACGCCGTCCTGGCGAAAGCCCACAATATACCCTTTTACGTTGCAGCTCCCATCTCCACCTTCGACCTCGATAGCTTAGAGAAGGACGTCGTGATCGAGGAGAGGGACGCGGACGAGATCAGGCGCTTGGGCGACAAACAGCTTGCCCCGCCAGATGTCAAAGTCTACAATCCGGCCTTCGACGCCACGCCCCTGGAACTCGTGACGGCGATCATCACCGAGCGGGGGATCTATCGGCCGCCGGAGATGCCGGACGTCGGATAATTAGGCGAGTTTTTAAATTGCTTGCCATTGAATGCTAATACCGATGGAACCGGACACCAGCTCAGACCAGCGCCCGGTGATCCAGGCGAGCGAGATCCTGGCCAAGATCGAGCGGGGCGAGGACGTCGAGTACGACGGCGTGATTGTCGAGGGCGATCTGGATCTGAGCGGGCTGAACCTGCGCACGGAGCACGTGGACAGAACAGAGTACGAGAAACAGATTCAATTGCCCAACAAGATGAAAGTGATAAACTCAAAGATAACTATCACTAATTCAGAAATTCGAGGAAATGTAAATTTTGGTAATGCTCGTTTCCGAAAGTCGATCCACTCTGAGGGGTCCAGGTTTGGTGGTTATGCCTACTTCCGGGGAGCCCAATTCGGCGGATATGCTCACTTCAAGGAAGCTGAGTTCAGCAAGTATGCTAATTTCCATGGAGCCAAGTTCTCCGGCGGGTTTGCTCACTTCAAAGGAGCCAAGTTCTCCGGCGGGTCTGCCGACTTCCGCGGTGCCCTGTTCGGCAGGTATGCCAACTTCGAGGAAGCTGAGTTCAGCATGTATGCCAACTTTCAGGGAGTCAATTTTATCGGCGGGGATGTCAACTTCCTGAAAGCAAAGTTCTACGAGGACGCCGACTTCAAGGGAGCCGAATTCGGCATGAATGCCTATTTCCGGGGAGCTGAGTTCGGCATGAATGTCCACTTCAGGGAAGCTAAGTTCGCCAAAGATGCCGATTTCTGGGATGCTAAGTTTGCCGGAGATGCCGATTTCGAGAAAGCTGAGTTCGGCATGAATGCTTACTTCGATCACGACCAATTTTACAGGTATATATCTTTCAACGATACAAAATTCGTCCAGCCGGTGTCTCAAGAGATAGCATGTAGAATAGCAAAAAGAAAGATGGAAGAAAAAGGGGATAAAAACGCTGCTGATTATTACTTTTACAGAGAAATGGAAGCAATGAGGATACGAAATGGAACCAGAGGAAGAGAAAAATTAACTTGGCCCTGGAAGATGCAAGTATCCGAATGGTTAAAATTGGTCGGATCAAAAATTTGGAGACTCGGAAGATACGATCTATTTGAGTATGTTGTTATCCAAGGTATTTTCGGATACGGAGTTCATCCTCTTAGATTGTTTGTTTTTTGGATTTTAATGGCCGTTGCCTTTGCCTCATTTTACTGGTATTTTGATGCCGTAGAAGGTGCAAGAACGTCGGTTGATTACATTTGGTTCAGCATAGCAACTTCTGCGACTCCCGGTTATGCTCTTTATAATCCCATAGGGCATTATAAAATAGTGACAGGAATTCAGGCTATAATCGGCACCTTCATGTGGGCCGCCTTCATCGCCACGTTCGCGAGAAAGTGGCAGCGTTGATGCGGGCGCAGGAGGACGCGCGCCCCCTCCCCCGCCGAGCGCCCGGCGGGCGGTCCCGCCCCCGGTCCGGCGACGGCGCAAGCGCGGCCCGGGATCGCCGCCCTTCGAGCCCTGGATGCTCGATCTGCGATCCATTCCCGAAATTGGAGGGCGATTTTCATTATAGAGGCGATACTGGAGAGCGTGGTAGACCTGGATATCTTACGTGATGAATTTTACCAGTATTTTAACGTCAAAGGTCTGGGAGGAGCAGAACAGTCCCAATCGTGCTATATAAAAACGAGCTTATAGATCAGATCGGCAAGCATATTAGGGATAAAGCCAGAAGTTAAAATAGTTTAGCCTGAAGCTAAGTCAAATGTTGAACCTGTTATCCAGAGGCTTTCCCGGAACCTGGCAACAAAAGAGCAGATCAAAGGGATCTGGCGATCTTGAGAGCAGAACCGTCGAGTAGATCGCTTAACAAGCGAGATGCAAGGAACGAACGAACGGTTCAGCAGTAGATCAAAGACTGCCTGGATAGTGGCGAGCCGAAAAAGTGAATTATCTGAGGGTGATGGACATGGACTCGGATACCAATTCGAGCCAGCCCGAAGTTATCTCAGCCAGCGAGATCCTGGCCAAGATCGAGCGGGGCGAGCCCGTCGAATACGACGGCGTGGTCGTCGAGGGCGACCTAGACATAAGTGGGCTGGATCTGCCCACAGAGCACGTCGAAAGAACGGAGTTCGAGATTAAGGCGTTGGGTCTGACTGAAGAAGCGAAGACGATCAAGACCCCCATAAGCATCACGACCTCCGAGATCCGGGGCGCCGTGAACTTCAGAAACGCCATCTTCTGGGAATCTGTCAATTTTAAAGGGACCAATTTCGGCGGCTATGCCAACTTCAATGGGGCGGAGTTCAGCGGCAATGCCATCTTCGAGTGGGCTGAGTTCGATGACGACGCCGACTTCAGGAAAACTCAGTTCAACGACGACGCCGACTTCAGGAAAGCTCAGTTCAACGACGACGCTGACTTCAGGAAAAATCAGTTCAGCGGCTATGCCGACTTCGTAGAGGCTAAGTTCAGAGGCAATGCCAGCTTCGGGGGAGCTGAGTCTTACGGCGGTGCCTCCTTCATGCGGACTCAGTTCAGTGGATATGCCTTCTTCGGGGAGGCTAAGTTCAACGACTACGCCGACTTCTTGGAGGCTAAGTTCAGCGGCAATGTCTACTTCGTGGAGTCTCAGTTCAGCCGCCGTGCCTCCTTCAGTGGAGCTCAGTTCAGTGGAGACGCCAGCTTCGGGAGGGCTGAGTTCGATAAAGAATTGTGCTTAGATAATTTGAAATTTGATCGGTTATATATAACTTGGAGCTCAATTAGAGATAATCTGGTTTACGATGGTCCTGCTTACTTGGCATTAATAAAAAATTTCAAAGTAATCGAGCGGTTCAGTGACGCTGACGATTGTTACTATCAATACCGAACCGAGAGCCATTCTCGGAAGAAATGGTACGCTGAAGAGTTTAATTGGTCAAAGCTGCACGATTGCATCGGCTCCGTCTCTTGCGGATACGGTGCAAGAGTAGGGCCCATAATTCTCTGGGCCTTGGGGTCCGTTCTCGGCTTCACACTCCTCTACAAGCTCTTGCCACAAAGCTATGGAGGAATCGCGGAATCCGGACCTTCGACCGCGACGATGGAAGCTCTGAACAACAGCACGCTCCTCCTCACTTTCAGCTCGGGTGACGGCGCGGTCACTCCCTCATGGGGCGAGTGCCTCTACTTCAGCTTCAGAGCGTTGACAGGCGGGACCCCTGATCGACTGCACCCGGTGGGGCTCTGCAAGTACGCGGTTATGATAGAAGGCTTCCTCGGGTATCTGTTCCTGGCGCTCTTCGTGGTCGTGCTGGCGAGGAAGATCATAAGGTGAGCTGGGACTGTCGAGAGCGAGTTTTACACGGGCTGCCTTCATCGCCACGTTTGCGAGAAAATGGCAGAGGTGATGCAGATCTGGCGGCGCGCCCCTCCACCGCTGAGCGCCCAGCCGGGCGATCCCACCCCCCAGTCCGGCGACGGCGGAAACGTGGCCGAGATCGGGGTAGGTTTTTGCTGTAGCAGCTACAACTGATGGTGAAAGGTGGAATAGATGGTTCCGGAAAACGCTTGCAGAGAGGACGCCGACTTAAGTTATAAAAGAGTTTCAGGGGAATTGGATAAGATTCTTCAGCTACAGTGCCAATTTATGGCCCTTCTCAAGCTGCTGAATCTGTTCTTCGCCTTTGGCGGCCAGTTCCTTGAACTGATTGATAGTATCCCGCATTTTGGGCAGAGCTTCCTGCTTATAGGTGCTGATGGAGTCCAGCGCCTCCATGACATCGGCAAAGGCAGTCTTCATCCCCTCGACGGAGATATTGGCTTCTATTGATCGTTTCTGGATTTCCGCCCCTTGATCCTTCAGCATTCGCGAGGTGTTGATGATGATATCATTTGTGGTCTCATTGAGCATTTCAATCTTCTTCAGGACAATCTTCTGGTGATAGAGAGCGCCGGCAACCGTCACTGAGGTTCGCAAAGCTGAAATTGTCACAGTTTGGGCCCTTTCTACCCCACGCATCAGCTCCTTATTATTTCTGATAACAACCTCCATCGCCATTACGCCCTGCTGATTGACGGTGACCATCTGCTGCATATCCATAACCCGCTGCCGCAGCGGAAAGAGGCCTTCTTCAGCGACAAATCTGACTTTTTCCGGGTCTTCGTTCCTGGCTCTGGCCGCTTCTATCTGCATCTCGATCGATCTGTCCATCAGGATGCCGAGCTGGATCTCTTTCATCAGCTTCTTGGTCAAACTGCGCAGTGCCTGCTGCTCGATCTCCAGAGTAGTGTTATCGTTTTTCAGGATTGTCTTGCCTCTGTCTAGAGAAAGGATGATATCCGCAATAGCCGAATCTGCCTTCTGGTATCTGGCAAAATAGGCCCTGACCGGATCGAACACCTTGCCGAGAATGCCCGTCTTGGCGAAATCAATCAGGCTGGGGTCCAGGTCTTTTAGCTCCCGGTTCAAATCCATCAAGCCTTTTGCCACAACGCCGCCTTCATCGCCGTCTCTGGCTAGGCTTCCGACTGTCACCTGCAACAAAGAGTTTTTGGCGGCCGAGCTCCTCATCGACTCGCCCCCAAAGGACTCAATCGACCGGAGGATATACTTCTTTTTGGCAAACTCATCGATATCCAGGGCCAGAATTTGCGCAACGTTGCTCTCCGCTAAAACCTGAAGCGAGGCTACTTCCTCAGGTACCGGCTTGACCTGCTCCAGTACCTCTTTCTTGATCGCCGCTTCATTGGGAACCTCCATGGTGAAAGGTTCCTGGACCCGGTCTTTAATCGCCGCCTCATCGGGCACTTTCATTGTGAAAGCCATCCCAGCCTCTCCTGTATCTACAGCTCAGCATTGAACAGGTTGCGCAGCTTGTAAACAACGTTTTCGGTATCGGCGTTAATACAGGCACCCTCAGTTCGGATGGAGATCTCCTCCAGGGCATCGATGTCCGCATTGTAGCCAATTGTGTATATGGGTATTCCAAACTCATCCATTATGGGTATGATGTGTTTCAGCGAGTGGCCTCTATTGTCCTTGCCGTCGCTGAGAACGAAAATCCTCGGTTTCAGGTTGGGATCTTTATTGGGGCCTGCAGCCTTCTGCTCTATGAGCATATTCATGGCGACAGCAATCGCATCAAAGGTTGCTGTGCTGCCGCCGGCCTGCAGATCATAAACCGCTCCGGCAAACTGAGGCCTCTGGTCCAGATCGAATTTGGCGATCGGCAGATCGATATTGACATCGTTGGAATACGATACCAGGCCGATCAGATTGTTCCCGCCGATATATTTCTGGCCCTCGAGCAGCGAACGCTTTAAGTTATTCAGCGGTTCACCGTCCATACTGCCGGAGACATCGGCCACAAATACCGCGCAAATGGGTTTGGCGTTTTTCACATCTTTCCAGAGTCTTTGGGACTGGATGATCTCATCGCCCCTGACCGGTCCGGTTCCAGATTTGTATTCGTCAAGGCCGTTAAATCCATTTTCGGTGGCAAGGGCCTGATACTTCTCCTGCTGGGTGAACTCGACAAACTCGTTCAGGATTTGCCTTTTCTCTTCTGACAGCTCGCCGATTGCATACATCGGGTTGTCATGTCTGAACCCAAAGGGAGTAAACTCGTAGTGCCTGATCTTCGGTTCATTCATATAGGTCTGGTATTCCAGGACGAAGCCCTCCAGAAGACCTGATTTGGCAGCTTCCCTCATCTGCAGAGTGGTATAGCAGACCACGGGAATATTGGGCTGGAAGCTCTCAAATCCTGATGCTGCTCTGTCGCTCAATAAGTCGCTGCTGTCAAAGGCGTATAAAGCCGAGATCAGGAAGTTTAGCCCGGTAGAGCTTGCAAAGGGATTGGTGTAGCCCATATCCAACTCGTCGTTCGCGACAGCATCTACAATTGTCTTGGTATTGATTGCCCCATATTTGTTTACAAGCTCGTCTTTTTTGGTCTTGGTGAGCAGTATCCCGGCTACATTGCCAGCAAGCTTCTTCTCCACCAGCTCGGCTTTAATCCCTTGGGAGATGATAATCTCGCCCCAGAGCTCATTCGACGGCGTATAGGCATCCGGCCGAGACTTCCCGGAAGTAATATAATCAGCGGCTTCCCCGGAGGGGATTCCTCTGAGCCTTACCGATACCTGCTTGCCATCAATCTTTATTCTCGCGTCGTTGAAGTCTTGGGCCACCTTTGTCAGCCAGCCGTCGGTGCCGCTTCCGGCTTTCTCCGTCGAGGAGAATATCTCGATATAGTTGGATGTGGTCTCTCTAACCTGAGGCGGATAACTGGAGATATCGGGCAAGGTGTCCTTCAGGTTTTCGGGAGTAATGTCGACCGGGATTGGATGAGGCGTGCCTGGATTGTTCACATTGATGTCTTCGATGATATCCTCCAGCTTTTCAACCGCATCGCGTTCATCTAGATCATCGGGATCCCCGGTTAAAGTAGTAATTCCCAGGTATACTAAAAGAAATACTGCAACCGCCGCCCCAACTATCCTCAAAATTACTTTTTTATCGCTATTGTTCGGCATGCTGATGGCACCCCCTCAATTCTTATATTCTTTTGCCTGTTTGATCAGGTTATCTATCTCTCTCATTCCAGCCATCTGCTCCAGCTGGCCGCTCTCCACGCTGTTCAGGCCTGAGATCTCCAGCAACAACTTATCAAGCTTCAGCAGGATCTGCTCATTATCTTCGGTAGCAATTTTTACAAAGGTAATATATTCGTTATAGACTTCAATCTTTTCCTCCATAAATTCCTCCGAAAAGTCCCCGGACTCGCGTTTCTTTCTGATGAAATTGTAGTCTTCTTCATCGAATGCATTCATTTTATTGAGGGTGCTGCGGATATTCATAAAGAATATTTTCTCCACCTCAGAGATGACCCCGTCGAATTTCTTGTAGCTCATCTCAGAGGCACTGAAGATCTGCAGAAGGATATCACGGATAATTTTATTCTTATTCTGCAGCCGCTCAATCTGATCGAGCAGCAGGTCAACGGTTTTTTCGAATGTCTTGAGCTCCCTGTGAGTATTCAGTTTTTCAACATATTCTTCCGCCGTCATAATTTTATTGGCTGGAGTTACTCTCTCCGGCTCGGTAAGAAACCTATAATTGCCGTAGATTAACCCGGCGCCGCTCAAGAAGATGAATGCGCTGCCAAAGGCTGTTGCCAATGCACTGCCCACGACGAACACCTCCGGCAAGACAATTATGTTGGCTGCGGCAATGCCCAAGTTCAGGCCCAACAGTTTAATCTCCTTTTCTCTGTCCATGTGCTCTTGCCCTCACATTTTCCTGTGTATCCCGTCCTCGGACCCAGGAGGCTTCTTGATCTCGGACGGAAGTTTTTCGAAAACAACTTGATCCACGCCATGGCTACCGGGAGCCATGAAGAGCCTATCTGGGCCTGCATCGCATGCCTTTGAGAGGGGACCCAACAAATCCCCATTTACGATATCGTACTCCTCGAGGTCGATCGCCCGGATCGCAAGCTCATAGTCCACCTCAAGCTTCAGAGGCGTGCCGGTGGTGAAGGTCACCTCATCATCGCCGTCGATCAGGATCTTGCTGAGCTGCTCATCGACCATCGGGTTGGTGTCGTTGGAGTCATCGTACAGGTAAGCCGTCTCGGCAGTTCCCTCGACGTAAGCGGCGAAGTACTCCTCAGCGAGGAAGCCGATAGTCCAGAACTTGCCCCACTCTTCGAAGCCGAAGTCGTTCTGCTGGGCCACCGTCTCCTAGACGACGCCGCTTGGCTCATCAAGAGTATCATTGGTAGTAGTCAGGGTGATGCTCTCGGTTCCGATGTTGTCGTCGATGTCGTAGTAGAAACCAGCAAACTGTTGGGGGCCCCAATTGTAGGCCGCACCATCGACGACCGTGGCAGGACCACGAATCTCCACCTTATCGACTGCGCAAACTGCCAACGCAGGCGCGAGAAGTACCATTAGAGCCGTGAACATAACCGCAGCAGTTTTCCTCATTTCTCCCACCCTCAATTCGCAACCGACCACGACAATATCCAATATCACAACACCAGGACATCTCAGTAATTTGTAACAATGTTCTCGATCTTGACTTAAATAATTTCCCGCGATTTTCGTCATGTTAATAGCAGACTGGAAGATCACAGAAGGTCCGTCTACAGCTTGCAGCTATGGACTCTGGGAATCTCTCTCAGCGTGGCCAACGGGATTGGTCGTCCAATTTCCAGGATGTTTTAAAAAGACCTGATATCCCTACTCTCAAAAACATCGGCACCGTGGCCGGGATCGCCATGCGCCAGGTCGCAAATGAATACATATATAATGTATCGTAGGAAGTGATAAATATGAATTTCTTTGAGTGGACCAACAAAAAAATAGGCAAGCTTACATGGATTGACATAGGGCTGACGAAATTAAGCGTTGCTGCTTTTGTGCTGATGATCGCAAAACTCTGGACACCTCTGCTGAGCCTGGATTGGTACTGGTACGGGCTGATATTTGTGGTGCTTGCGATAATTCCTCTACGGAATTTCTGGAAAGCCTAGACCTTAGACCTCGCCTTAATTGGCATAAGAAGGATCCTCAACTGATGGTGGCAGACGAAATTGACGGCTCCGACAGAAGCTCGCCGAGATGAAGCCGACTTGCACGCCTCCGACTCCAGCTGCGAATTCAGCAAGGAGTTCATAGCGGAGGAGCTGTTTGTTGGCCGAAAAGGAGTGCCAAATGGGGCACTGCAAGAGGTTTAACAGCGTGGACGACCTGCTGGCTTCTCTCGTCAAGTCAAACAGCGCACCCCGC
>DUKF01000012.1 GCA_013329455.1 Methanotrichaceae archaeon
ACCTCGGCAAGAGTGCTGTAGGCATTTCCGAGGTTGTTCTGGGTCGTGGCATAATTTGCAGGATCTTTTTTAATTGAAAATGTATTGAGAGCGTCTTTATATGCCTGGATCGCTTCTTTCAGGTCGTTTTCCTTGTCATGTCCCAAAATGGCCAGATTAAAACGACATTTGCCCAAATTGAATTTAATATGTCCGTATACATCAGTTTCAGACGTTTTTTTCAATAGCTCGTCGTACTTGGCTATCGTTTCTTCGATTTTCTTCGCATCCGACGAGTTTGGGGAGTTGCCGAGATCCTCAATCTGCCTCTTGAGCGAGCCTTTGGCACGTTTCTCTTTTCTGCGTTCAAATAGAAGATAGAGGATCACCGCTGCGAGAACCGCACTGATCGCTCCACCGACTACGGCCACCATCCAGGGGTTGTTTGCGTCAAGATGCTGTCCGAACCAGTCCAGCGCCGACCGAGTAGAGTTGGCCGAAAGGTTCAGGGGAAGGGCGAAGAGGGCCAGGAGGGTCACACCTCCTCCGCCCTCGCCGCCTCGCTTTCTTCTACCTCGACCTCTTCCTCCTTTTCCACCTCTTCCCCTGCCTTCTCCTCCCCACTCTTTTCCTTCTCGCCCGCCTTCTTCTTCGCACCGCCGGACCTCGCCCGCAGCGCCTCCTCGTAGGCCCGGATCGACCGCTCCAGGTTGTCCTCCCGGTCCTCCTGCTTTGAGAGGTTCCGGTAGGCGATCCCGAGGTTGTTCTGGGTCTCGGAGTACTCCTTGGGGCTGGACTCGAGGGTCCGGACGGCCAAAGCCTCTTCGAAGGCCCGGATCGCCCGCTTCAAGTTTGCGGCGTCCTCGGGGCCGCTGGCCGGGCCCGAGAGGATGACGAGGGCTCTGCCGAGGAGGTTCTGGGTATCGGCGTAATCCTCGGGATGGGTCTCTCGGGTCCGGACGGCCAAAGCCTCCTCGTAGGCCTCGATCGCCATCTTCAGACCATCCCGGTCCGCCCAGTGGACCTCGCTCCCGCTCACCTGGGGCTCGGACTCCAAGACCAGGGCCTGGCCGAGGAGGGTCTGAGTCTCGGCCCGCTCCTCGGGGTGGGTTTCGGCGGTCCTGATCTCCAGAGCCGCTTTGAAGGAGCTGACGGCCTTATCGAGAAGCGCCTCTCTCATCTCCCCGTCCTCGACCTGGGCCAAGGCCAGGCGGGCCCGTCCGAGGCTGTTTTGGGTCTCGGCGTAGTCCTCCGAGTGCTCCTCCGGGGTCCTGAACTCCAGCGCCTCCTCGTAGGCCCAGATCGCTTTGTTCAGGTTTGCGGCTGCGTCTGTGACTGTTGCCGCGTCTTCGTCTTTGCCTTCTAGCCTGGATAATAGGAGGTAGGCGTCGCCGAGGTTGTTTTGGGTCTGGGCGTGCTCCTGGGCCCTGCCCTCGGCGGCGTAAAGCTTAAGCGCCTCTTCGAAGGCTCCGACCGCCCGCTTCAGGTTCTGCACCCTCAGTTCTTCCTGCACCTGCTCCTGACCGGCTTGACCGGCCTGCCAAGCACGCTCAACGCCCTTTTCGCCGCCGGTCTCCGAGAGGCGGACAAGAGACATCCCAAGGCCGTTCTGGGCCTGGGCGTGCTCGACGGGGTGCTTTTCAGGCTTGTAGAGCTTGATCGCCTCCTCGAAGGCCTCGACCGCCCGGTTGAGGTTCGTCTCCCTCGCCCCCTCGAAGGACTGGCCGTAGTAGCTGAGACCCTGCTTGAACCTGATCTCTCCCCGGACGGCGGGCTCAAGCCTCGGAACGTCCCTCAAAATCTGGTCGTAGATGGAGAGCGCCTTCTCCACCTGGCCCATCTCTGCGAAGTCGTCGGCGCTCTTCGCCAGAAGCAGGATCACGTTCCTGTATGTCTTTCTGGTCTTGTACTCGGTGGCGATCCATGCAAGAGCCACACCGGCTGCCGCGCCGATGGGTCCCGCAATCCAGGGACTGCTCATCTCGATGGCCATTTTACCCGAACTCCCTCTTCATTTAGAATATTGAAATTTGAAATTCAAAGAGCAGGCGCGTGAAATTTCTCCTTGGCGTGGACGGGCAGACAATCCTGCCTTAAAAATTCCCACTTTCTCCACTCCCAGCGCCTCTCCCCAATGAATTAAATACAGACTTGCTTTATCTAAATTCCGGCTCACCGTCAGCGCCCTCTCCTGGCACTTTCTCGCTCCTTCGAGGTCGCCCAAAGCTCGCAGGACGAGGCCGAGGTTGCCGACGGTTTTTGCCACCTCGGGATGGTCGGGACCGTAGGCGTTCTCCTTGATCTTCAGCGCACTCTCCTGGCATTTCCTCGCTCCTTCGAGGTCGCCCAAAGCTCGCAGGACGATGCCGAGGTTCCCGACGGTTCGGGCCACTTCGGGATGGTCGGGGCCGTAGACGTTCTCATTGATCTTCAGCGCCCNNCTCCTGGCACTTTCTCGCTCCTTCAAGGTCGCCCAAATTTCGCAGGACGATGCCGAGGTTGTTTACGGTTGTGGCCACTTCGGGATGGTCGGGGCCGTAGGCGTTCTCATTGATCTTCAGCGCCCTCTCCTGGCACTTTCTCGCTCCTTCGAGGTCGCCCAAGTGTCGCAGGACGATGCCGAGATTCATGACAGTTCTGGCCACCTCGGGATGGTCGGGACCGTAGGACTTCTCATTGATCTTCAGCGCCCTCTCCCAGATTGATTTTGCCTCGTAGAACTCAGCGTGTTCGTTCAAATACGGGCCGACGTTGTTCAAGAGGTTGCTTGCAGCTTCAGGTGCCACATTCAGCTCCTCTGCGTATTTGGCTGAGGCGAGCGCGTGCGGGAGCAGAAGCGAGCATGTGGACCAGGTTCTGATGTCGTAGCTTTCGGTAGGAAAGACCTTGTTCACGAGCCTGACCGCGGCCTCTGCCCAGGTCTTCTCCTCGCCATCTTCCTTCAGCCGGTCCCTCGTCACTGCCTGGACGAGCCTGTGAATTGAGAGAGAATCGTCGGTCACGTTCAATAGAGAGTAGCGCCTCAGGGCCCTGATTGCGTCGTTCAGCACGATCTCGTCTGAGACTGCTGAGACAAGAGGTTCCGGCAGGTGCTCTGAACCCTCGGCGAGAAGAGATCTCGGTATCTCGTCGGGTGCGAGAAAAGAGCAGAGGTTCAAAAGGTCTGAGCTTACAGGCACCTCCTCTCGGGCCTTCTCGAGCGAGAGGTCCCAGGTGGTGGCCACCGTATCCGGGTAGTCTGAAGGCTTGCCGCGAATGAGAAGCTCCTCGTGGCGCTTCTGAAAAAGTGTCATATAAGCCGCCATCGTGATCCCGGCCTCTTTGATGTAGGCTCCTGCCTGCTCCAGCGCGAGAGGCAGATTTCCGAGCGCTTCTGCGAGAGCTTTGGCAGCTTCCTCGTCTTTCTGCCCTGTCCTCTTGCAGAGAAACTCGATCGACTCTTTTGGAGTGAACACGTCAACAGATAACATTTCGGCTACATTCCCCCAGCTCTGGTTTCGAGAGGTTATGATCACATGACCAGAGCCAATTCTGGGCAGGTAATCTTTGAGGTCTTCGAACTTCTGGGCGTTGTCGAAGACAAGAAGCCAATCCCCGTTTTGCTCAAGCCAGGTTCGGACCGCTTTGACGACCTCGCGCGGGTCTTCCATCGGCGGCAGGTTCAGCTCTGCTGCCAGCTCTCGGTAGGCGTCTCCGAGGGTTGCAGCCTCCTCTGATCTGACCCACCAGAGGACGTTGTAATACCCTTTGTGGCGGTAGGCGTACTCCAGAGCGAGCTGTGTTTTGCCCACGCCGCCGAGGCCGGTTATGGCCTGGGTCTGAGTGAAGGCCGCGTACTTACCAGAGGCTAGGGCCTCGCGTAGATTGTCCAGCAGGGATTCTCGGCCCGTGAAGTTGGGGTTGTGGAGGTGCGGGAAGTTGGAGATATCATCAGGAAGTTTGCCTGCTTCAGACGACTTGGTAGGGGGAAAATGCGTGATGTGCACATCACGCCCTGCCTTGATCGGTGGACTATAATCACCCACAGATTTTGCACTGTCTTTTGTGTTCTCAATGTTGTAACTGTTTTCAAGCGACTGGTTGTCACCATCTTTATTCCTAACAAAGTTATAAATTATTATTAAACTTACTATACCGCCAAGAATTATTCCAATAATTTGAATGTAGTCAAATAGATCTCTACTCTCATTAACGGGACTGTCCGCCTTGCCACTCGGACCCACGACTTGATCTGTCCTGTTTTCGTCGTCCGGAATTTGAGCCAGCACGGCCACGGGCAACAAGAGAGCCAGCAGCGCCAGGACAAAGAACGGCTTCCATCTCGTCGAGCATACCTCCGATCGGACGTCTTCGCTCTGATCTGCAAAAAAGTTTTAGGTGGGCTTTGTTGGAGCAAAGTCATATCGGAAGGTGGAGCAGCTCGAAGACCCCCATCATTTTCAGGGCCATGTAGAACATCAGGACTGTGAAGACCACCCTCAGCCGATCGGCAGAAAATCGGTGGGCGACCCTGACGCCGACGCAGGCCGTTGGGATGCTCGTCCCCGCCAGGAGCGCGAACTGGAGGAGGTTGACATAGCCAAGGGAGGAGGGAGGAAGGCCAGAGACGCTCAGGCCGTTTAAGACATAGGAGAGAACGCCTCCTGACGACGTCAGGATTATGGCGGCGGTGGAGGTTCCTACAGCCCTGTGCATCCCAAAGCCCATCACCATTGAGAGGAGTGGGACCATGATCACCCCGCCCCCGATCCCGACGAGGCCACATAGAAAGCCGAGGGGAAGGCCCAAAAGAAGGTAGCAGGAATCGCTCCTCGCAACAAGTCCCTCACCACCTTCCCCACCTCCTCCTCCGCCTCCTCCACATCCTCCTTCTCCACATCCAGTCTGGGCACCCGGGCCCATCAACATCCTCGAAGCGGCCACGATTATAACGAGACCGAAGACGATCCGGAGAAGGGCTCCCGGAGCGTGAGCCGCCACGGTGCCTCCGAAGAAGGCGCCGACGAGGCCGGTGATGCCGAGGAGGAGGGCAGCCCTCGGAACGACCGCGCCCCTACGATAATGGCCTTGAGCTGCGTTGATGGCGGTGGGAAGCGCCACGGCAAGAGCGGTCCCAAAAGAGATCCGGGTGGCCATGGTCGGCTCGACCCCCATGGAGGTCAAAACCCAGAACTGGACCGGGACCATGATGAAGCAGCCTCCGACCCCCAGCATCCCGGAGGCGAAGCCCGCGGCAACTCCTGTGATCAGGAGGGCGAGGGCGTAGACGAGTTCCACAAGATGAGATTTGATGGAATCAGATAAAGATATATCTCGCCCTTCCAGGTAGTTGAACGTGAGACGATCTGGAGAGATGCCAGAGCTCCTCGCCCCGGCCGGGTCCTGGGAGGGGCTGGAAGCGGCGGTCGAGTCGGGAGCTGACGCCGTCTACCTCGCAGGAAAACAGTTCAGTGCGAGGCAGAACGCCCCAAACTTCGACGATTCAGAGCTGGAGAGGGCCATAGGCTACGCCCATCTCAGGGACGTCAAGGTCTATGTCACCGTGAACACCCTCATCCCGGAGGCGGAAGTCGAGGACGTCGCCACTCGTCTGATCTGGCTCCACGAGATCGGGGCGGACGCTGTCCTGGTTCAGGACCTGGGGGTCGTCCGGCTCGCCAGAGAGCTTGTCCCCGACCTGGAGCTACACGCCTCCACTCAGATGACGATATGCAGCCTCGAAGGCGCAGAGTGGGCCGCGAGGATGGGGCTGAAACGGGCGGTTCTTGCAAGGGAGCTAACCCCAGCTGAGGTGGATGAGATCGCCAAAAAAGCCCCCATCGGCGTCGAGGTCTTCGCCCACGGCGCCCTCTGCTACTCTTACTCTGGCCAGTGCCTCCTCTCATCGGTGATCGGCGGGCGGAGCGGAAACCGGGGGATGTGCGCTCAGCCCTGCAGAAAGCCCTACAGGCTCCTCAGAAGCGAGAGGCGGGACGCTTATGGAAAACCCCTGGAGCTGGAAAATGTCTCCCATAAGGGGAGTTACCTGATCTCCACAAGAGACCTCTCCGTCTATCCCCATCTGGACGATTTGGTAAAGGTCCCGATCGAGGCTCTGAAGATCGAGGGGAGGATGAAGTCACCCGAGTACGTGAGAGCTGTCGTTTCGATCTACAGGAGGGCTCTTGACGCCATATCCAGGGGCGAGTGGGCTGCGTCCGAGGAGGACAATAGAGACCTCGCCCTCGCCTTCAACCGGGATTTCACAGCAGGCTGCATCTGTGGCGCTGCCCGGGGAGACCTTGTGAGCACGGATCGGTCCGACAACCGGGGCCTTCGCGTCGGTAAGGTCGTCTCCTGGGACGAGCGCCGGAATGTGGCCACCGTGAAGATCGAGGCCGACCTCGTCCCAGGGCAGGGGGACGGCCTGGTCATATTCTCGAGTGAGAAAGAGGTGGGAATGGTGGTCAGATCCCCCTTCCAGGTCGGCGACGGTCTGATCCAGCTCGTCGTCCAGGAGCCCGTGGAAAAGGGTGATGAAGTCTTTCTCACCAGGAGAGCGGGGCTCGCCGAAATTTCTGGACCTCGGGCCGAGCCAGAGATCCCCATAGATCTGTTGGTTGGATGGGATGAGGGACGGCCCATCTTGGAGGGCAGAGTCTTTCTTTCCGCCGGGAAAGAGGTTAACGCCGTTCTTAAAGCCGACTTTTCAATGGAGCCGGCCATCAAACGACCCCTCTCGGAAGATCAGATCGAAGCCCAGCTTCGAAAGACCGGGGGCACTCCCTTCGTCATCAGGAAGATGGAAACGGACTATCCAGGCGGGCTCTTCGCACCCCTTGGAGAGTTGAACAGGCTGAGGCGGGAGTTTCTTGAGAAGGTCGAGCAGGAGATCGCCGCCTCCTTCAGGCCGCCCGAAGAGGAGGCGAAAAAAGCAAGGCAGAGGCTCGACGGGCTGGTTGTATNNACGGCTGGTTGAAAGACGAAGGACTAAGCCCATCCGCTTGCCACCGGCCATATCAAAACCATCGATTTCGGTCTATGCAAGCTCCCTGGAGGCGGTCACCGGGGCGGTCGAGGCGGGATGCTGCCGAGTCTACTTCGAGCCCGATATCGGGATCGCCGAGGGCAGGAGGTGCCGACCCGGAAAGACGGGTCCCGGTGAGGTCCTGGAGACACTCAGCCTCGCAAAAGAGATCTGCAAGGGCGGGAACGTCGACCTCGTCTGGAAGTGGCCGAGGATCGTACGGCGTCGTTTTCAGGACTTTGCAGCGCCCCTGCTGAAAAGAGCGGAAGTGGAGGACGTGATGGTCGAGGGGTTGGGGACCGCCGAGGCCGTGAGGGCCCAGGCTCCCAATGTTAGGATCTCAGGGTCCGTGGGTCTGAACGTCTGGAACAGCCTCACCGTCGAGGCACTGTCTTCCAGCTTCCAGAGGCTGACCCTCTCACCGGAACTTTCGGCCCGGGAGATGGAGAAGATGGCTGCAAGATCTCAATCGATCGCAAACCCACCGGATCTCGAAG
>DUKF01000183.1 GCA_013329455.1 Methanotrichaceae archaeon
AATTTTATATGCGCAATGACTCGCTTTTCTCAGCTCGATCATCCATACAGAATACGCAACAATCCTTAAGTCGTTTTCTTGACCATCCCAACCACAGCAAGCTGCGGGATATTCAATTCAAAATAAACAAGCGGATCGAATATCAAAATGAGCCAGTTAGTATGACTATTCGAGCACGTCTCGCTCTAGGCGGTAGATCCACTTATGCAGGAGTTTCACACTTAGATCGATTAGTTGAGAGCATAGATGGTTTTTGGGGTTGGAAGTTTAAGTTTGTAGATGATTTAACATTTGATGTTTTTATAGATATAGAGGGGACTGATAAAGAATATGGCGAGTATATTCGCGAAAAGATACAAAACTTGTTAGATTACCTTGCAATAATATGTAATATGGGTTTTTATATTCAACAATTTGAAATTACATTAAGACCCAGGATTGGAGTAGGTATTTTTCCAGGGAGTTGGATAAATAATCTTCGTCACGTAACTCCAGAAGAAATTAAAAATATCCAAGCGATTCTTTCGACTGATAAAAAGAGTTTTTTAGCAGCTCGGGGATTAAACCAATCTTACATAGAAAACTGCATGCCCAGCCGACTTTCGATGCTTTGGGCAGCTACTGAACAAGTATTTCGCAGCAAGCCTAAGCCCCTTCTCACAAAGGATGAGATTAATCAAATTCTCGAATCAGCTAAGAAGGTTGAGAGTCTCAAAAATGATCCTGATCGTCTCGATAAGCTCAAAAATGCGATTTCAGATCCAAGTCGATTACCACTTAAGAGCCGAAACTTGAGTATAGCAGAAAACATAGCTTCAACAATGAATATCAGTGTAGAAAGCGCATACTCAAATTTGAGTAAAGCTTCAAAGTTGCGCGGAAAGAATGTACACCAACTTTCAGATGATTGGGATGATATTAGAGAAGCTGAGAAGTTTTTGCAGGATGCGTTATTGAGTTATTTAAAACGACAAAATGATGATTAGATGATTATTAATTTTAAAATATTCTAGATCTGCCGTGAGTTTTGCGCCGCCCGGCCACGCGCCTCGATCCCGTCCGCCTCCCCCAGGCGGCGCGAACCCAGCGCGCCCTCCGGGCGGACGGCACCGCCCTCGCGGGCTTCACCCGATCTGGAAAATAACGCCCCGCGCATGAAACCCCACCATCTACTTTTACGGAACTCGAGCGCCCGAATGTAGTCAGCCAGAGGGTCTCGCGCCGCCCGGCCGCGAGCTTCTTTCAAGATGGAAATTCAGTTAAAGTAGAAGAAATAGACGAAAATAAGTCGCAGGGGAAAAGGCGAGAGGGAAGAGCCGTCTCTCGCCGGTCAGGGCGGGTTGCAGGTACTGCAGGGGACGTACCCTTTGGCCCTCGCCTCCTCGGGGCTTGAGAACCACACCTGGCTTCCCAGGGGGATGTTCTTCACCCATCTGCAATCCGGGTAATGGTACTTGTTCGAATAGGCCCACCCGACGTAAAACCGTTTGACCTGGACCGTCTCAGTTCCCAGATCCTGGACTTCTTCCTCTTCTCCGTAGGGAAGCTTTGGCGCTCCGGGATCTTCCCACCAGCTGCACGATCCGGACTCGTTCTCGAACTCTCTCACCTTGGAGTAACCCGAATCCTCCAAAAGCCGGTTGAAGTCCGGCGAGCCGATGGGAAGACGGTTAACCACAAGATGGCCGTAGGGCCCACTCCCATTCAGGGTGCGGTTTCCTATCTCGAGCCATAACACCTTGTTCAAGAGGACTGAGACCGGTGGCATGTCCTCTTTCGAGCCGGCCTTCGGAACAGGAATCTTTGATGCCCCTTCGCCTGTCGGAATCTCAAACTCGAGACCACGGTCCGTCACAGGCTCGATTTTCGAGTTGTACGAGTCGTCCGCGCCATCTGCGTCGTCCGCATATTCCTGATCTTCCAGAACTTCCGAATCTTCAGAAACGCTCGCCACCCGAACGAAGTCCTCCTTCGGGGCGTCGATGATCGTATCGGGACCAGAATCGGGACATTTCGACACCCCGGTCGAGATGAGGGACGCCAGCACTATCAGCAGCGCCAAGACGAGTTTGGATCGCGTTTTTCTCCCTCCAACCATATCGATCTCACCTCTCGTACCCACAAAAGCTTGTCGGGTTCAGTGCCCAGTGCCCAGCATAGTCATACGCCGCCCTCGGCGACGATCCGGGCGAGGAAGAAGAGGAACCAGGCCACAAGACCGAGAAATATAACGAAAAGCGCTCTCCTCGCCAGATCACCCCTCAAAGACCACATCTCCATGTAACTTTTCGCCCTTTTCCGACACCCACGACCTGAACCTGTAAAAAAGCGATAGCCATTCTCGGGGCAGATCTTCCCGTGACCCGGCGGCGTTCAATAGCTCCATCACCAAGCAATGCCATCAAGATCGATCCCTCACACCTTTAGACATGCCGAAGCAGGACGCAACCTCCACCTCTCCGCGATCGCCCCATCTCCAGACCCCCTCGGAACGATAGGATCGCACAATCGCCTGGCGCACTCCAGCTTCGATGTCGTCCACCCTTGAATTCACCATGATGCTATCTTGTCCTTGATGGTACTTAGCTCTTTTTTGGATCTTCAAACGTCTGTTTGAGGGGGGGCTTTTTCTGCTTTAGTTGAAACATACTCGAAAATTTAAACCGTAAAATTTTTTAAATATTATCTCCAAATAATCATTCGTCCTGCAGAAAATAATAATGTTGGCCCGCTTCGCCTTAGAAGGTGCCATGAAGGTGAACGATCTCCTGAAACCAGGAAACTTAGAATCTCAGCCTGCGATCACTTGGATCTCGTACAAAATGTTATAAAAAAACGTAGATATTGAAGAGGCTTGGAGCTTAACTTCGGGATTGCTCTTCACCTCTTCTTGTGAGATCGCTATTTACACATCCATCGGAGGCTCTTCAACCTCTGCAGGAGGCGTAAGGACCGCGTCTATGACCTGAATGACGCCGTTGCTACACTCAATATCTTCCTGGACGATCTTGGCGCCGTTCACCATCAGACCGTCTTCCGTAACGGTGATTGTGACGTCTCCACCCTCGAGGGTGCCGACGGTTGGCATGTTGGCCAGGTCTGCAGCCATGTATTCGCCTAGGGCAACGTGATATGTCAGGATCTTGGTCAGGGCTTCGGTGTCGTTCATGTCGAGGTCTGCCATCATTGCAAAGGCGTCATCCGTGGGCGCGAAGACTGTGAAAGGTCCATCGATGCTCAGGATCTCTGCAAGATCTGCAGCTTCAACTGCCATGACCAGGGTGTTAAGATTGCCAGCATCAGTCGCCGTCTCGACGATGTTCATGAGAACGGGCTCTTCAGATGCAACTGGAGGCTCCGCAACTGCCGGGATCTCCGCAACTGCTGGGATCTCCGCAACTGCTGGGATC
>DUKF01000072.1 GCA_013329455.1 Methanotrichaceae archaeon
TAGGTCTTCGAGGCAGCTCTCCTTCCTTATCGTGTAGAGGTCGAGGAGCGTCTGTGTGGGGTGGTGGCCCGCGCCGTCGCCGGCGTTCAGGACAGGGACCGGCGAGAACTGGGATGCGAGGCGGGCCGAGCCCTCCTTGGGGTGGCGGATGACGAGAGCGTCAGCGTAGGCGCCGATCACACGAATGGTGTCGGCCAGAGACTCGCCCTTGGCGATGNNTTGCCGCCGAGGCGCATCATCGCCGTCTCAAAGGAGAGCCGGGTCCGAGTGCTCGGCTCGAAGAAGAGGAGGGCCAGGATCTTTCCGGAGAGGGCATCGCACTTACCGCCGCGGGCGTAGGGCTCCAGTGACTCGGCCAGGTCGAGAACGGAGTCGATCTCGTCGCGCGAGAACTCCCGCATCGAGAGCACGTGCCTCTTCTTGAACATGTTTGGACCAACCGCTGCTTTGGGATATAATGCTTCTGGATCAGAAGAACTTGGAGGCTAAGGTCTGCCTCGTCTCGCAAGATTCCAAGACAGGACACCGCTCGCAGGGGACCCCGTTCGGCCGGTCGGGAAGCTTTCCGCCCTGAATCCTTCTGACCCGATCTCTTATCCGAAGAACCCTCCTCCGGTCGGAGGTTCTGATATCGACCTCGCGGACTTCGCCCGCCCGCAGGTACTCGACCAGTCCCAGGTCCACCCGACGGTCCTGGCTTTCTTCTAGGAGCATGGCGTACCCTGTCAAACGAAGCCGGTCGCTCCGCCAGACCCCCGTCNNGTCTCCGGAGGATTGTCGGTCTTTATCATCGAAGGGATCTGGACCGGCCCCTTGGTCCCATCGTTTGCCTCTCTTGCGACGATCCGGTCGATTCTTCCAGAGAGGCCGAGCCTCTCCGACCTCAGATCCACCTCGACCTCGTTCGGGGTTAAAAGGCTGAGCTTCAACCCAAGCTTAGAGGCGATCTCCGGCACCGTCTCGCGGATCTCATCAGCCGCGGCCTTGAGGCCGTGGACGTTAATCTCGTCCCTGTAGATGGCGGGAAGCTCAGACTCCGCCATCTCAAGAGCCACACGAAGCCAGGCATCGAGGTCAAGTTCTCCATCCGGCTCGAACTCGGAGAGGGAGAGGGCCATCTCCCGCAGAAGGAGCTTGTTGGGGCTTTCAGCTTCCGGCCAGACCGAGCGGCCCATCGACTGGAAGTAGACGAGCCTTGGGCACCGAAGGTAGAGGGATAGGTCAGAGATTCTCACTGGTGGCGGCATGGTATGATGAATTGTGACCCATATTTAAAAAGATATTGAATGTTAGAGAAAATATTAGTGGTGCAATGTGGAAGCGATGCTATCTGCATGTGGGGAGGATTTGATGAAGATCAGAGCAGCCCAGAGAACTCGCGCACGCTAATGCCAGCTTGCCTGACGATCGTTCGCAGTCTTCGAATTACACTCAAAAACCTTCTTATATTTTGGAATCGAAGTTTTAAGGCAAATGGGGGTTTTATGTCCACTCATGTCATCGACAGGCGGGCCTTTGGAATCTGGTTTGTGATCGCGATCACCACAATTTCGATAATCGGGTTATCTCAGGGAGGTGGCGCAGCCGTGGAGCCGGACGCTTCCAGGTTTGAGCTTCCTCTATCAACGGAAGATATCGATAATTATGAAAATTTCACTTCTAAGTTGCCGCTGAGCGAGGACGCAACTGATCGGCTGGAAATGAACGGGTTTGTGGTGACAAAGGATCCATTTTCGCCAAACCGGGATGACATCGCTGCACCCTACAAGCTCATCAAAAACCTTGAGGTTCCGATATTCGTCACATCCGACTCGCTACTCCACATCTACCACATCCAGTTCGACGAGACCTTGAGGAGTATCGAGGAGGATCACTTTTACGACGACCTCTGGACGATCAGTGAAATGATGCTGGCCAGGTCCGAGGCGGACTACAACGCCTCTTCCGGCGAGGCGAAGGAGGCGGCAAAGAGAAACGTCGCCTTCTTCTCGGTGGCCCTGAGCCTTCTTGAGCCGAAATCAGACCAACTATGCCAGGGAAGCAGCAGGGAGTGCGATGAGCGCAGCTTCGAGGGGTCCTACCCCTACTTCACGCCCGAGGAGCTGGAGGAGAGAAGCTTCGAGGTCCCAGCCCTTGTGAAGGATGAGGTCATGGCGGAGCTCGCTTTGATCGAGGCCCAGGCCGGGTTTGCAAAATCGCCGATCTTCGGCTACGATGAGGACTACTCCCAGTACCGGCCCCGGGGCCACTACACCCGGTCTGAGCAGCTCAAAAACTACTTCAAGGCGATGATGTGGTACGGGAGGATGAGCTTCCTCTTGAAGGGATGCGATGGCGACTGCATCGTCTCAGAGAAGGAAGCGAGAATACAGACCCTGGGCGCGAGCATGATCGCCCAAAACCTCCTCGACGATCCTGAATCGAAGGAGAAGTGGGACCGGATCTACAACGTCACCTCCTTCTACGTCGGCTACTCTGATGACCTGGGACCCTACGAGTACAACGACGCCATAAACGCTGTCTTCGAGGGATCTGTCCCGGCTCGGGACTTTTCGGACTCAGATCTCGACCTCCTCAAGGCAGAGCTTGCGGCGTACAGGCTGCCCCAGATCTACGGTGGAACTGGCGTCGCCTCCCCTGCCTGCCAGGTGGAGCCGCCCTTCTCGCCAGCGCAGGCCGACGAGTGCCTGGCAGCGACCGCCGGGTTGCGGTTCATGGGTCAGAGGTTTGTTCCAGACTCCTACATCTTCCAGAACCTGGTGATCCCCAACGTTGGCGTCTACACCGGTGAGGGCGAGGGCGATGCTTTCACCCAAGGGCCTTACGGCCGCCACTTCCCAAGAGGCCTCGACGTGATGGCGATCCTGGGCTCCGGGCGGGCGGACGAGATCCTGACCGCCCTCAACGACTCGAGCTACCAGAACTACTCGTCCCAGCAGGCCAAGCTCGAAGAGGAGTTTGATTCCTTCACCGAGGAGGATTGGCAGAAGAACCTCTACTGGGCATGGCTCTATTCCCTCCAGCCACTCCTCGAAACGCCCGGACCAAATAGTCCCGCCTTCATGCAGACGACCGCCTGGCAGGACAAGGAGCTGACGACGGCTCTCGCCTCCTGGACGGAACTTCGCCACGACACGATCCTCTACGCAAAGCAGAGCTACACCCTGAGGGCCATCGCCCTTCCGCCTGAAGAGCCTGAACCGCTTGTCGGATACGTCGAGCCCGTCCCCGAGTTTTACGGAAGGCTCCTCGTCCTCGCCAGGATGAACAGGGAGAGCCTCGACGAGGCCGATCTACTCGACGATTCATCCCGAAGCCGCCTTGAGAGCCTCGAGACGATCCTGGCGAGGCTTGAGGAGATCTCGACCGCAGAGCTTGAAGGAAGGGAGATGACGGAGGACGACGTCGAGTTCATCAACAATTTCGGCGATAGGCTGAACGATGCGATCTCTGGCGTCGACGAGAAGTCCAAGAAGACGACGATCGTCGCCGACGTCCACACCGATTCCAACTCTGGCTTGGTCCTGGAGGAGGGTGTGGGCTACGTGAGGCTGATCTCCGTCGCCTACGAGCTTCCGGACGGTAGGGTTCTCCTCGGCGCTGGACCCGTCTTCAGCTACTACGAGTTCAAGCAGCCGATGGAAGAGAGGCTAACCGATGAGGCCTGGCGCGAGATGCTGGCAGAAAGCCCGCCTGAGAACCCCGAGTGGACGGCCAGCTTCGCCGATTGGCTGCTGCCTTATTCGGTTCTGAACGCCACGTTGAAAGGGGAGTGCAGAGAAGCCGCAGCTGAAGAGATCGAAGAGAACGAAGATGAAGAAGGCGAAGAAGGCGAAGAAACCGAGATCGAAGCCGAATCTGGCCAGGGCGCCGATATCCGTCTCGAAGACTTCGAGGTGAGGATAGGCTGGAACCTGTTGCAGGGTTGGTACGCCGACTGCACCATAACTCTCAGGAATTCCGGCAACTCCGAGGGAACTGCCAACGTCGTCCTTGAAGACGGCGACGGAAATCTCCTAAAGGAGCTGGAGATACTGGTTCCCCCAATGAGCACGGTGACCGAGAAGGCGAGCGTCGACATCTCTGGTAATAATCGAGATGTGAACTCAAAATTGGTAGCGTGACGAGCAGTTCGGGGGGCGGGGCCGCTCGTCCCCGCTTTTCTTAGTGGCCCAGTCGGCGCAGTGAGGTTGAGACCGACTCAAAAAGGGAGCAGATCTTCGATATAAAATTGGAATCATTGTTGATTCTGACTTAGCGCCAGTTCAAGATTTGATTTAACTATTTGATTCAGTATCGGATATTCTTCCTCGGTATAAATTTTAAGAGCTTCATCGTAAGCTTCGATCGCACTCTTGAGGTTCGCCTCTTTGTCCCTGACCTCGGCAAGAGTGCTGTAGGCAGTTCCGAGGTTGTTCTGGGTCATAGCGTAGTCGACAGGGTAACGCTCGACCGTTCTTATTTTGAGAGCTTGATCGTAAGCTTCGATCGCGCTCTTGAGGTTCGCCTCTTTGTCCCTTACCTCAGCAAGAGTGCTGTAGGCAGTTCCGAGGTTGTTCTGGGTTCCAGCGTAGTCGACAGGGTAACGCTCGACCGTTCTTATTTTGAGAGCTTGATCGTAAGCTTCGATCGCGCTCTTGAGGTTCGCCTCTTTGTCCCTGACCTCGGCAAGATTTCTGTAGGCATTTCCGAGGTTGTTCTGGGTCGTGGCATAATTGACCGGGTAACGCTCGACCGTGCTTATTTTGAGAGCTTCGTCGTAGGCTTGTATTGCATTCTTTAGATGTTTTTCTTTATCCTTTATCAAAGCCAAATTACAATACGCAACGCCTACATTATTCTGTGCCCAAGCATATTCATACGGAAATTCTTTTGAAGAAATTTTATTTAAGAGGGCTTCATATAAGTTGATCGCATCCTCGTACTGGCCGGAATCGAGCCGAGAATCGGCTGTCAGAAGAGATGATTCTATTTGGCTTTTTATTCTCTCATTCTCTTTTTGCTCTGTATATGCTTGAGACAGTAAAAACACTAAAAGCCCCGTGATGATGATGACGATTATTCCGACCCAAAAGTTCTCCTTCCAACCGCCCCCCTTTCCGCGCTTCAACTTCACCATCGCGTTCAATTATCTTTCAGATCAAAATAAACTTGTCGTATCTAGCGGCTTGGAGATCTATTGAGAAGTTAACTTGATCAGTGCCTTTGATCGGCTTTTTCTCTCTTTAGAAGACAAACCCCTTAAATCCCAGGACGTCAATATAACCCAGATTAAGCTTCTCTCAAGGTGTAAAAAGACTATGAAAAGAAAATGGCAACACGATAGAGGATTAGAGGCGAGGATGCTCTTCACGATGTTCCTCCTGGGCCTCGTGTACCTCGCCTTTTTGGCGATACTCGCAAGGGAGGGTGCAGGACTGATGGTGATGCTCGCCTTCGTGAGCATATTCATGCTCATCCAGTACTTCTTCTCAGACAAGCTCGTCCTTATGAGCATGAGGGCGAAGATCGTCTCCGAGAGCGAGGAGCCCGAGCTTCACCAGATGATATCAAGGCTCTGCGCCATGGCGGACCTTCCCAAACCAAGGATTGCCGTCGTGGACACGCCTATGCCCAACGCCTTTGCAACTGGCAGAAACCCAGGAAACGCCGTCGTTGCGGTGACCACCGGAATAAGGCGCCAGCTGAACCAAGCTGAGCTTGAGGCGGTCCTGGCCCACGAGCTGACTCACGTCAAGAACAGAGACGTGATGGTGATGACGATCGCAAGTTTCCTCTCGACGGTCGCATTCTTCATCGTCCGATACTCCTTCTTCTTCGGCGGCGGAGGCTCCGGCCGGGATAAGGGTGGGATCTGGGCGGCCTTCTTCGCCGCTATCGCCGTCTGGATCGTGAGCAGCCTTCTGATAAGGGCCCTTTCACGGTACCGGGAGTTTGCCGCAGATAGAGGGTCGGCCGTGATCACAGGCCAGCCCTCGAACCTGGCATCGGCGTTAATGAAGATCAGCGGCGTCATGCCCCGGATACCAAAAGAAGACCTCAGAAAGGTTGAGGGGATGAACGCCTTCTTCATCATACCTGCGGTCTCGGGCTCGTCGATAATGCAACTACTCTCGACCCACCCTCCAGTGGAAAAGAGGATCGCAGCCCTACAAAGAATCGAAAGGGAGTTCGAGACGGCATGAAGTTTCTGGACGCGATCCTGGGAAAAAGCGAGCTTCCGACGGCCAAGCTCGACCGGCTCTTCGCCATATCTACCGCCAGCATCACCCTGGAGGCGAACCTGGGCCTCTCGCCCGAAGGCGCCGCCGGGATCTGCTTCAAGCCGATCGAGTCTTCGAGGTACGATTCGGCCCGGGCCGAGATCGAGGACCTTCTCAGGTACAGCGCCCAGGAGACGGGAACCAAGTTTCGGGTCGAGAAGGACGAGTACCGTTACCTCTGGGTGGTTCTGGAAGATCCTGACTTCGACGACCTGGTAACGAACGTCCATCTCGTCAGCCAGACGATGATCGAGCACGGATTTGGAGAGCAGCTCCTCTGCGCCATATACCGATTCGGGGGAAAGGACGGTACAGTCTACTGGATATACAGTTTCAAAGGAGGGGCATACTACCCCTTCGCCCCTCTTGAGGGGCAGAAAAGAGACAATTCATTTGAGTTCAGGCTCAGATCGGTGATGGAGCCTGAGCTTCCCGTGGAAAAGAACGTGGAGAAGTGGTATCCTCTCTGGGGGATACCGCTTTAATCCTCATATTTTGATTATCTTTAATCCACGATCCTAATCTTCAATCAGGCCGCATCCGCTGAAGACCCTCTCCGCCTCATCTAAGGTCAAATCTCCGGGGGGCACGATAATGTCCGACTCGACGATCTCTTTTGGGTCCAGAGGCTCGCCTTTCCCCTTTATCGTCGAGATGAGGCTCGATAGCTCCCGTTTGAAGCTGGCTTCGTCCTCCCTTCCGACGTAGTCCACTATCCTGTTGTCGATGACGTTCAGATCGTCGAGAATGGCGCTTGAGACCTTGAACTGGCCCTCACCCATTATCCTGATGATCATTTTCCTTCCTCCGCCTTCAGCTTCGCAAGATCCGACTCAACGCTGCTTGATGCCTGAATCTTGGAAAGCTCTCTTTCGATATCGTCGCTTCCGGTGAAGTCCTCGAGAGTTCCCTTCTCCACCAGCTCGTCTAGGGCTGCAGACCTCGCCTTCATCGTCTCGATCTTGTCCTCGGACCTCTCGACCGCAAGACCCACGTCTGCCATCTCCTCGCTGATTCCCGTCAGGGACTCGGTGACCTTGACCTGAGCCTCGGCAGCGGAGTACTGGGCTTTAATAGTCTCCTTCTTCACCCTGAAGGACTCGACCTTAGTAGAGAGCCTCCTCTCGGTCGCCTCGAGCTTTGCCTGCTCCTGCTCCAGGTCCGCAATCTGTTGATCGAGGTTCTGGGTCTGGACAGAAAGCGCGCTCTTACGCTCGAGAGCCTGGCGCGCCAGGTCCTCCCGGTCGGACTTTATCGCCTCCCTCGCCTGAGAGTCGAGCCGGTCCATTTTCTGCATCAGCTTTGCCTTCTGAAGCTCCAGCCTCTTCTTGGAGGTGGTGACTTCAGCAACGCCTCTTTTTACGTTTTGCAAAAGCTCGAGCTGCTTCTGGTAAGAGTAGTCGAGCGTCTCGTTGGGATCTTCCACCCTGTCCATCACGGTGTTCATCTTGGCCTTGACTACTGTGCTCATTCGGTTGAGTAATCCCATGAATATACCTCAATTCAGCTGATCATATAATCTCAAAACCTATGAGGTCCGAGGCTCATAGGGGTCTTGCCACCGGCACGAATCAGAGATCACTTGAAGATTAGCTTCTTGTCAACCTCGAACTTTCCGTCAAGCATCGTCTTGGTGTCGATGTTCTGGCTGATGTCCTTCCTGAAGGCCTCCAGGTCCCATATCCCGTTGAACTCGCTTTTTACATCGAAGGTTGTGCAGTTTGGGGTGACGACCAGACGGTCGTAGCCCGAATAGGAGGAGACGACGTTGACGTTAGATATGTCCAGGCCAGTCCCTTTGAAGACCCGCGAAGAATCAAAATGCTGGACGTTTACGAGAAGCCCCTTGGGAAACTCTATCTTCCGGTTGATCTGAGAAACGCCCTCGGATTGGTTAAATTGGCCGGTTGCGAAATAATCTATGGAGCCTTTCCCATAGAGAACCTCGGTGTTGGTGAACCCCTTCCACCGGTCCAGATTCGTGCTCACGATCTCAGTCTGGCCTTCTCCGCTGACGTTGAGATACCCAGTAATGAACCCATCCTGAAAGGTCGGCGAGGCTGAGGCGATCATCGCCAGGGTGACGACAGACGTCATCAGGACGAGCAAAAGGGCGATAGCACTTTTCATGTAACTCCCTGAATATCATATAACCCAATTACATTTAAACCTTTTTAATTGAACCTTTCTTGGGGTGAGCTGAGAACATAATGCTACTGAGAACCCCATGGCCGAATTCAGGGATGAAGGTACGGTCAACGTGATCGAGGCAGAGCAAATGCGATGAACTTCGTTTAGATCCTCAATTCATTCGAGAGGATCAAATGACAGGTTCGAACGCTCGCGATAGGCTATCTCCAAGACCCAGCTGATGTCCAGGGGATCATCGAAGATGCCGTCAAGGAGACAGACATTAGCCAACCCAAAAACGAAATTCCAGCTCCCGAATTATCCTGAAAAATAGAGATGTGGGGGCACTACCATTCGGTCCCTCCCCAGGAGGGATCGTTCTCGTTTTAGAGATCAGCTTGATGAATCTACTTGGTTGAGAGGCGCTCTGCCCCCCCCTGAAGCCTCTATCAAGCGTCTAGCCACCAATGGGTCACTGGGTCTATCTGCCTATCAGTTATTCCGTTTTGCTGGACCCGTTCCAGGTCGAAATCTTCGAACCAGTTGCCAAGTCCTCTATTCGCCCCTCTCGGAGTTGGGTCTATCATACAATCTCATATCACGCCGACTACAGATATAAAATTTTTCACTATAAAATAAATAGGCCTCTGATATGGTACGATCACAATATAGTCTATTTATTTCGGCGATTCAAGTACAAAGATCGTCCGATTTCGCACGACCAAAAAAGTGGGCGATGAAGCCCTGACCGGGAAAGATACCCCTTGACGTTCAGAAGGGCTTTCTACTCTGGAAGTTAACAATCGACTGTAGGTCGGGGGGCAACGTCGTCTTGCTCTCAGAAGAAGGCGTATCAGGCGTTGCAATGCTCGAAGTAGAGCCGATCGAGACCTTGTTCGAGACGTAGGAGAGGTCACATCGCCGATCGGTCATCACTATGTAAACCGAATCTGGAGGTGTATCGCCCTGTTTCACCGCGAACCAGAGACCTTTCAGGTCTTCTGAAGTTGCCAGGGCGCAGAAGCCGTAAATCCGAACGTTGTCCTGGTTATAGATGTCGACCCAGGTTCTCGAGGATTCAGTGTTAAGGCCGCAGGGTGGCAGGTCAGGGGCAGCCTCGAAGAGCTCAGGCGGATAAACGTTCCAGTTGGTGACCGAGAGCTTGTACCTGATGAAGTCGTTTCCGCTCACCGAATAGTCTTCAGTCCCCGTCAGCTCGAGCCGTGGGTTCGAAAGGTCCTGGTAGCACTTATAATCTTGGCCGCGCTCGAAGATGTAGCGCGATGTGTAGGCCGTCCGTCCACTTCCATCAGTAAACCTGGTGTAAATATCAGCCTGGAGACGATCCACCTCGGCAGATCGAATGATCATCAGCGTCTCGCTGAAGCTCGTCGTCCAGACCGCAGAGATGGCCATGGCCTCGGAAAGGAGGTCTGAGGCCGCCGTTGGGCCGAAGGCAAAAGATTGGTATGCTTCACCCCAATCGCAGTCGGTGGGATGGCACTTACCCCAAGCGTGGACCGTAACGTCCGTGCCGCTCACGCCTATGTCAAGGGTTGTTACACCATCGGTAGTCAGGTCGACGTTCTTCCAGTACCCTGAAAAGTGGTCCAGATGTGCCGACGTGCTCGGGGCGAAGGCCAGGGCAAGAAGGCCGAGGACAAGTAGATATGCGGATTTTTTCATAATATTTCCCCTAATGTTTAACAATAACTCTCATCTTTGTCGCTTAAACTATTTTACGTTATTGACAAAAGATCTCTTGTATTGTCCGGACTGATCTCAGGAATATTTGAGATTGCCAAAGCGGAACTAGCTGCATTCTGGCGAGGTTTATGATGCCCTTCAGAGGGCCCTTTCGGTTCAGGCATCTGGTATCTGCAACATGTCTGCTCGTCTCCTCGAGGTCCCACGGATTTGAAATATACTAAATCTCACTTTTCTGACCAGATCTAAAATTCATTAAGTATGTTTTCATATTAATATAAGTTTAAATTATATTATATATACTATTTGTTAATGATTAAATTTATAAATAATTAATATTAAAAATAATTTTTTATATAATTTCTTAATAAATTGTCATAAAAATATGTACTATTAATCAAATATAAGATTAAATAGATTAAATTTTAATCGCAAATTAAATTTAATGATAAGTTAACTATTTTATAAATATTATCGTATGTTTTTTTTGAAATGCCTATAATCGAGATCGAAACCTATAAAGTTGTTCACTACCCGGGGTCGGATAGGATTCTTCGGCCGCTAAAATTGATTCCTATATGTTGTGTGTATAGACTTCGAAGTCACAAATTAGACTCGATTTTGAAAACTTAGCTATTCCATACACTATGTGAATTTATGCCCCTCGTCGCGTACCATGATGGTTATCGGGGCGAAGTATGCTCTTGAAGCGTACTTGACACTCAGAAGGCAATGTATGCATATAGTTTATACGAATAAGAATCCGAGTCAATTATAATATAGCATATTTTTATAAACCACTTTTTGGCATCGAAACCCTATATTTTCGACCCACATTTCTAGTTTATAAAATTGAAATGATAATTAATCAAAGCTTTAATTTTCACCAATGAATTAATATAAATTCATAAGTTGTCCTCTATAAAATATCCATGCTATTAAAAATTAATTTTTTCCATAAATTTGATAAATTAATATATTCTATAACGGTTTTGTTGTATCATATATGTTTAGACATATAATAAAAATTTATTTTTTATAAAATTTCATTATTATACGATTAGAAAAGTTTAATTTATTTAATTAAATTTAGATAATTACTCGGAAATTATACCTTCGAGAAGTTGAACAAAAAGTGAGAATTGGAGTTATGAAGATGATCACAAGAATCACCTTCGAAATTCGGGATACGATCTCGAAGTCAAGATGCCGCGTTTACCGAGTCCAGTGGTCTATTGCCTTGCACCTAAAGCGAGTGAGAACGAATACCCAGCATCATGGAGGCTCACCAGAGGCGAGGAGGACAGACCAAAGTAGGTGTTTTTCATCATAATCCGTGCTATCGGCCGTGACCGTGAGGAGCAGCAGCGGCCGGAAGAGTGGCCCCTATCGTCCAGATAGGATATCCCAAAGCTTCTCTTCCCATGATGTGGTGGCGATACTCCTCTCCTCGGTTGTCGGAAAAGAGGAGGCTTCAACTTATCGGGCATGGGAAGTCAGCCGAAGAAGTCTTCGGCTATGTAATGTAGTAGCTCTTGACCCAGGGAAAAGGCCAAAAAGCCGAATAAGGGACCCCAAAAGGAAACATAACATAAGGTCATGGGAATTGAAGACGAGGACCAAGTTGATCAGTTCTGAAGCTGGCCTTCGGCGGCCTGGTAGCTGGTGTAAGCTGCCTTTATTTTCTAAACTACGTGATCATGGGGGTTTGAGGGTAAAGGAGGAAAACCTAGTCTTCCAGACGATCTCATCTGACCTCCCAAACAGCGTTCTCTTCCAGGTCTGGGCCTTGACGATGATCAAGTTCTGGCCACATCTGACTTTCATACGTTTTATTCGTCCTCATGATCGGCTCTCGAGGAGAACAGCATATAAAAGGGCGGGAAGGAGCCGCTGAGTTAATGGTTTATATTGAGATGAACATCAATACGCCGTCTTGAATCAAGATCGAAAAGGTGAGGGCAGCCACATCAGAAAATTTTCGGATACATATAAGTGGGCCTATATCGACTTTCTAGCAATACTGATCGGTGTGGCAGGAGGAGCTGGCGCCATAGTATTTAGAAACGTCATAGAGTTCATCCACGGCATATTCTTCTCCGGAATATATCAACAAGGCGCTGGCCCGTCCTATTCTGTAATCTTGTTCCCGATAATTGGCGGCCTGATCGTGGGCCCTATTATTTACATCCTGGCTCCCGAGGCCAAAGGTCATGGCGTTCCCCAGATAATAGAGAGCTTGCAGATAAGCGGAGGTCAGATCAGAAAGCGAGTGGGATTCCTGTTGATACTATCATCGGCAGTGATCATCGGCAGCGGCGGAAGCGCCGGAAGGGAGGGACCGATCGCCCAGATAGGTGCTTCCTTCGGCTCTCTTATAGGTCAGCTCTTCAGACTCGGCTCCAAAGATCTGAAGCTTCTGACGGTTTGCGGCGTCGCTGCTGGCATCGCAGGGACCTTCAACGCCCCCATGGGCGGCGCCATATTCAGCATGGAGGTCGTGGCGAGAAGGTTTTCGCCCTATGACTCGGTTCCGATACTGATGTCGGCGGTCGTCGGCACAGCGGTGGCAGGCACTCTGATCAGCCCCACACCGGCCTTCGTGAATCCCGAGTTCGCCTTCAGCACTTCGGACCTCGCCCTCTGTTTCGTGCTGGGTCCGATCTTTGGAATTCTAGCTTTCTCCTGGGTGAGGATCTTCTACTTCATCGAAGATTTCTTCGAGGCTCTCAAGATCCCAAAGATGCTCAAGCCCGCCCTTGGTGGGGTCGTGGCAGGAATAAGTGGATACTACCTTTTCGGTTACGGGATTATGGGCGTCGGCTATGACGGCATAACTAGGATCTTTGATATGCCGTCCTTTCCAGGCACGACGGAAATGATAATGCTCCTCGTCGCTCTGGGACTGCTCAAAATCCTGGCCACCTCCTTCACGGTGGGGTCTGGTGGCAGCGGTGGGATATTCGCTCCGTCGCTATACATCGGGTTCATGTTCGGAGTGGCTTTCGGGCTTGTCGCAGGCAGAATTCTCCCGGGCCTGGATACTGCCTCGCCGACGGTCTACGGCCTTCTGGGAATGGCGGCCCTCTTCGCAGGAGCTGCCAGAGCGCCTCTGACCTGCATAGTGATGATCCCGGAAATGGCCAGCAGCTACAGCAGGCTCCCACCCATTATAATTGCCTGCGTTTTGAGCTACACGGTCGCTCAGATCCTGATGAAGGGGGCATCGATCTATTCTATCAAGCTGATGAAAAAAGGAATATTCATCGACCAGCCTGAGCCAGTTCTAAAGGGGATAACCATCGGCGAGGCCATGCATCGGGATGTCGTGGCCGTCGACCCCGAAACGACCCTCACCCAGCTCCGAGAAAGGATATCAAGACTTAACCACACCGGCTTTCCGGTGGTGAAAGACAGGAAATTGGTGGGGATAGTGACCTTCGACGACCTGAGAAAGGTGCCGATCGTTGACCAGGATCGAACCCTGGTGGTTGATGTGGCCGTCAAGGATGTAATCACCGTCCGCCCAGACCAGTCAGCAAAGTATGCCATGGATCTGATGTATCAGAACGAAATAGGCAGGCTTCCGGTGGTTAGCGAGGATGAACCTTTGAAGCTCATCGGGATAATAACCCGGACCGACGTCATCCGGGCCTATGAGATCATCGAGCAGAGATAAAAAGGATAGGGTATTAAAAAAGATGGAATATGAAAATAAATTATATAAGTTTAAAATATAAATAAAAATCGTCGGGGCTTAAAGCCCTGCCCTTTCGACGATTACATCGGCCACCTGTTTTGCGCTCTTGAAGGGAAAGTCGCTGGCTTTGAGGACCTTTCCTGCATCTCCGGCTGTCAGTTCGACGTCGCCTGCCTTGCATTTCGTATCGGCGCCCGCGGGCATCGCCGCCAGAAGGTCCTCTGGAGTTTTTATAGGAAACTTTGCGTCATTCAGGGCCCCGGTGATCTGCGCGTGTATCTCATCTTTGATGCTCATATTTTTCACCTTGACATCTAATAGAACAGGTACGGATATATACTTTAGCGTCATCAGAATGTACCGGATACAGGTTGATACACAAAAATGACCTTTAGATGTATAAGGAAAACCTTTTTACGTTTGACACCATAAAGCTCTCGCATGGAAATCCTGGAAGAGCCCTTCCAAAGGGAGATCCTCGAGATCAGGTCGGAGCTTCGGGAGATGCGCGACGATCTGAAGCGGTTCATGGAGCGCTCGAACAAGGACTACCTCGAGTCGATCCTGGCCGACTTCAGGAGGAGCTTCTCGGAGGTTCTGATCCGTCACGTCGAGGATGAGATTGAGGAAGGGCTGCGGCAAAATATGGTCGAAGGCTGCGAGATGAAAGAGGCCTGCAAGACCCGTTTCCAGGGACTTCTAAAGGAGAGCGCGAGCCTCATAAGGGACGTGGACGATGCCGCCAATGAGGAGACGATAGACGCTTTCAGGTCAAAGTTGAGGGACTTACAGTTCAAAGCTCCTTACGACCAGTGCGAAAGGTGCTTTATGGAGGCCTTAAGGCTCCAGGAAAAACAGATCGACCTATTGCGCTCGATGCGGATATACGAGACGAAGGACGAAAAAAGGCGAGAGTCCCAGGACTTGCCGGTTGAGGTCGTCGTCAAAGAGATCCTGGAGCCCCTGAACAGCAAGCAAAGGCTCCAGATCTTGAAGGCTCTGGCTGGCGAGACGAAATCCTTCTCCAACCTCTCGGAGCTGACTGGCCTTCGGGGCGGAAACCTCCTATTCCACATCCAGAAACTCCTCGACTCTGGGATGATACTCCAGCAGCACGAGAGGGGGGACTATATGATCACCGAGAAGGGGTACAGAGCGCTTTTGGGTATCTCTGAGGTCTACTCAAAGCTCAACCTGAAATCTTAATTTGATTTTGCCGCCTAGCCTCAACTTCATA
>DUKF01000158.1 GCA_013329455.1 Methanotrichaceae archaeon
AAATATTGCCTCTGCCACGGATGCCATAGCGACCCCCTATTATCGTATTATCGCAGACAATTCCGTTAACTGATCTCACGAAAATCCCTTCTCCCCCTTCTTCATAAAAAACATTGTTTGATATTTTAATACCGCTTACTGAGTAGATGGCAAATGAAATATCTGGAAGTTTCAAATGAAACTCCACAAATTCGATAATACTTCCTGATTTTGAACTCTCATCCCAAGGAATACTTCCGTCCATGCAATAAATTGCGCTTCCGAAAAGTTCTTCTTCAGAAAAAATCTCGATTCTATTTGAAGATGTCCCTCTCGCAATTAGAGTTGCGTCCTTTCCTATTATAATCGACCAAAAATCAAGATTAACCTTGACCCCTGGCTGAATAGTCAAACTAGCATCTTCTACTTTTACATCATCTTCCAGAAAATAGGGGCTATTTTCTAATGTCCACTTCGTATCTGAACTAATAATTCCTCCAACTTCTGTTCCCGAACTAGCTTCTATGGGGGCTAAATCAGCCCTAGCTTCGTACGTCAAGATGTTTGCATTTGTAGCCATAATTAGCCAAATTATGATAATGAAAGCCTTCAGGGCCGATGCCATAGCGGTCTTCTTCTCAACCATTTCATTAACTCCGCGTCTTAGGCACTTCACTCCCCCGTCCAGGGGCAAGGCAGGTCCCGCCTCCATGGCTGATTGCCATGGCTTTCTGGGCACCGCACGCGTTAGCACGCGCACTTTGGCTGGCCAGAAGTCTCACTTCGGGTTTACCACGGTCCACCGTTTGTTCGACACTATATTTATCTTTAACGAAAGGACGAAACAGAAACGGTATTTCTGAATCCAGAAAAGGTAAAACCGTGAAGATCGACCCTAGGTGGCGGAGATCCCCAAGGTCTTGAATATGGTAAACCCGAGCCCCTGGATCTCCGCCCCAACTCTCTTAAGGGTTGTTTCTTATAAAACCGCTTGGATCTCCCTCTCGGTGGCGAGGATACCCCGATGAGGTCACAGCCGGGGTAGTACTATGAGTCGGCTCTCCACTCGAAGAGGTGATCCTCGCGTGTTTGCGAAAATAGTGTTCATTCGTATGTGTGTGGTTTGTGGAGCTGACTCAGAACCGCCCTAGCCCTCTGGTTAATCAGACGTTTTCGATAGGAGGCTTACAGGTGCACACTAAGGATCTAATCTTAGGGGTCCTCCGTTTTCCTTATCCTCTTGCCATAGTGCCTTGTCAACATCCCTCGGCGTGAAAGGGATCCCTTCTTCCCTCGATACGGTTTCGGCCATCCTTCGTATGATCCTTAAGTACTCCAAGTAGTCCTCTACCGTTAAGCCCACTAACTTCTTTCTCCCGAAGAACCAGCTTGAGCCAAACCTCTCTTGAAACACCCCACGGTTTCGGTAAAGGGACCTGGAGGTATGCTGGTCTATCACTCCGTATCTGGCGGGGTCGTAAAACGTCAGTATGGCGGATGCGACGGGCACCCTCACGCCGTTCAGGTTGGGTGAGCAGAGCGCACTAACCATTGATTCGTCTCCCTCGAAGGACAGGGCGTGCTTGGTCACCTTCACCACTTTCTGGGGGGAATTCCTTCTGATGTGCCGTCTATTTCGGCGGCCCGCCTTCCAATCGCTGATCTTGCGCAATTGCTCATAGGTCACGTAGCCCTGTCTTCTCATCTCTCCTCCAATTTCATCTAAGATCTCCTCTCCACGTGGGAATGAATATCTGTCTCTGTAGGTCCTGAGATCTATCCTGGTCGTCACCTCATGTCCCTCTCCTTCCTGGCGTGGTATTTTGCATACTCTTCGAGCGACACGCTGTCGGCTAACATCCTGTCCACGCCCCTCTTGAATGCCTCGAAGCCGCCGTAGGCGTAGGCGCCCGAGGCGACGCCTGTGGCCTCGAGGCCGAGGGCGAAGAGCCCCATCACGGCGCCGGGGTGCATCAGCTTCCTCATCTTAGGCTCAGCCTTATCCATGGTACTGTTCCTCCTTCCGATCGTTTCTCCCATGTTTATAGTCATATCTGTTAAGAATCTCTCTAATGTCAGAGCAATACTTGTGCATGTATTCACTCATGTTCTCTTTATCTAAAATCCACTCTATCTTTTTAGGTGTACTCATGGCAAATAATCCTTTTTCCCATTTCGGACATTCTAAGTATAATGCTAATCGTTTCTCGAATGGATAAGAAAGATGAAAGACCCCATCTGAATCTCTTATGATTGGAACCCCATCTCTGTTGTAGCTAAAAAAGACTAAATCTTTTGGAAACTGTTTTAAACCAAAGATAGTCAAAGTCTCTTCTATTTTAAGAAAGTCTTTTTGATGTTTCAATAAACTGATGGGAGATATCATATACTCTTTCTCATTACCTCGATTTACCTGTCTGATACGGGGCTCTTTCAAATCATAGTCCTCCTCCGCCTTATCTCGAAAACGAATGAGTACAGTAGGAATGTTTCCAATAAATGAGAACATAGGATCCACTAATCCCAGGTCAGTATTCCAATATACAATTTTCTTGTCCGGGAATGATAAAGAATGTGGCATAACAAAACTCATAACGAAATCCATACGCGAGGGTTTTTCCTTAGAAGATAGCCTCGACTCTCTCAGCCTCGAAAACACGGAGTCAGGTATTGGGACCAAATAGTCGACAGATATCCATTTCTCTTTCATAAGAGGAGTCTTTTCAAGCTCACTGATTGAGAGACGATTCGATATTCCTATTACAGACTTTAATCGTTTAATAATGTTCATCTATTGATCTCTCCATCCAACGTCTCCTCCCGGCCATCCACGCCACTCATCTTAGTCCTCACCCTCTCCGCGTCTTACGAACGTTAAACCTAAGGCATCGATCATAGAACTCCCTGACATCGGGTTCATCAATTGCTTCTACAATATCTTCCCAAGCCACACAATCTATTTCTATGTGCTTAAGAGTAGGAATAAAGAAATCTCTATACCACGTTTGCAGCTCAGCGTATTTCCTCTTGTCGCCTGAATAGGCACTGATACGGCGCTCAACTTTCTTCTTGATACTGGATCCACTGATCTGTGATGAGAAGATTCCCTCCCGAATCTGTACACGGGGAGCAACGACATAGAAACCCAAAGACTCGAAATCTGCTACTGGTTTATCTGCTTGTCCAATTGCCCAAGCAATACAAGCAACGTTTCGAGCTGCTTGGTCATAATAACTAGCATTCGTAACCTTTGGAGATAAGTGTGCAAACATCTTCGCCTCAGTAACATCAAATTGCGTTGCATCAGCAGTGATTATGAGTCCTGCCTTTGTCCCAGGTCGAAAGTAGAAATGCCCAATCGCCCCATCAAGATGTGTCACATTCTCAGCTAGTGGGTCTCCTCTCCATCGACGGAGAAACGGAGAATCTATCAACGCTTCAGAAAACCACCTTGCTCCGGGTAGGAAAGTGAAGGGCAGGCACTTTATCCCCTCCGATTGAGCCGATAGTACAATCCTGAGCATCCACCCCTCGTTATAGAGGGGTGTAGGTGGAAATACGGTTTCATCAGTATGTGCCATCTCCAGCATTTTATAG
>DUKF01000251.1 GCA_013329455.1 Methanotrichaceae archaeon
TGATCTCGTTGCCTTTGGACCCGACGTAGATCCCAGGACCCGCAAAGTCGGATATGGTGATGCCCTCGATTTTGCAGCCGTCCGCCAAAACCTCGATCCCGATATCGCTCCCGTCACCAGAGAGGTTGACGGCCTCATCCTCGCCTCTGGGAGGCATTATTATGAGGCTCTTGTTCAAAACGATGTGCTCCCGATAAGTTCCGGGCTTTACGTAAATCGTATCTCCGTCGTTTGCTATTGTCACTGCTTCGTTTATGGAATGGTACTGGGCGAAGCCGTCGTCGTCCACGATGTACATCTTGGCGTCAGCTCCAACGATTAGGCTCGCACATAGAATGATCAAGATCGCAACGGTCAATCTCAGCATACGTCCACCTCGGCAAAGAGCCATTCAATCCATAATACGTCTTTCCATCAATAATCAATATCGGATCTTCGGCTTTGCGAGCTACCCCATGCAAAAATCTTATCTACGGTCCTGGTCATAACCACGGTGTTGGTGATCGGTTTGACAAATGTGGCATCTCACAAGCACTGCATCGTCTGCGGCAAGACCATCGATGAGATGGAGACCTTCTGCGACGAGGTCTGCGAGTCGAAGTACAAATCCGCCCAGAGACGCCAGACGCTCTTCTTCTTGGTATTCATAGGGCTTTTGATCCTGATGCTCATAGTTCCCGCGATATTGAATGCGACCCAAGGTTGAGAGAGATGAGATCGGCGACGGTCGTTATTCTGCTGCTTATTCCGCTGCTATTCGTCCTCGCCAGTCCAAGCCTTGCCGAGCAGGGAAGAGAGTACATCCAGGTCCAGGAGGTGACGATGTCCCTTGAGGACGGCGACGCCGTATTCGACGTGTTGTTCGACCTCGACCCCTTGGCCAGGCTCTACGTCCTCGCCCTGGGAAGCAAATACATCGAGCCCGAGCTGATCGACCTATTTTCCGATTTCGATAACGTGACGGTGAGGAGAACCAAGCCTCAAAGAGCAGTCCTCGTCTCGAAAGGGGCTGGCGAGTTTAGGAGCGGATACTATCTCTACGATTCCAGACAATTGCGCCATCAGGTCCCCAAGCTCACCATCGTCTATCCCGAGCGGCTATCCCGCACCTTCTACAAAGTTTCCGCTACACCCAGCGTCTTCTCCGAGGCCTGAAAAATGTTTTCTTTTTCGTCTAAGATTCCGCCTTTTCCCCAGCCAGGGGCAAGGTGAAGCAGACGGCGCACCCTTCACCGGGCGCTGACTCCATCCAGATTCGCCCGCCATGAACCTCTATTATTCTCTTGACTATGGCAAGGCCGGCCCCGGTTCCGTTGCTCTTCCTGTCGACCTTGTAGAAGAGGCCGAAGACCTTTTCTTGCTGGTTCGTGGGGATCCCTGGGCCGTTGTCCCGGACGAAGAAAACGGGCTCACCATCATCCTCTCTCCGAAAGCCGATATCGATCTTCGGCCGGGAGGAGGACCCACCCGCCGCGTACTTCGCACAGTTCTCTATCAGGTTGACGAGAGCCTCCACCATCCTCAGGCGGTCGACGCAGATCGCAGGCAATCCTTCTGCCACAGAGACCTCGATCCCCTTCGCCTTTACCATCTCCCCCGTCTGGTCCAGGGCCTCGGCGGCGATCTCCTCGAAAGACGCCTCCTCGGATGGGTTGACGACCTTTCCGATCATGGATAGCTCCAGGGTGTCGGTCAAAAGTCGGTCCATCCTGGAAGTTGCCCTCTCCATCCGCGTCAGGTCCGCTTCGATACCCTCGCAGTCGCCCTTTTCGGCATCTTCTCGAAGGCAGGCGGCAAAGCCCTTCATCGCCATGAGCGGGGACCGAAGATCGTGGGAGACGGAATAGACGAAGCTCTCCATCTCGGCGTTCTTCGCCTCAAGCTCTGCAGTTCTCACCTCGAGCGCCTCCGTCGCCCGTATCCGGACGATGGCGTTTCCGATCATGGTCGCGATCGTCTTGAGGGCAGTTCTGCTGGCGATGGGGACCTGGCCGAGGGTGTGGGATCCGATGCTGTAGCAGCCGATGACCCGGTCCTGGTGGAGGATGGGAACGACAGCGATCGATCGGATGCCCTCGCACACCCTCGCCTTTTGGAGGGGAAGATCTGAATCCTGGAACCGAATGTAGATTGATCTGCCCTCCATCACCTTTCGAGCCCTTTTCGAATCTCGCTTCTGGTTCGATATCAAACTCAGAAAATCCTCGCTGAGACCCGTGGAGTGGGCGAGCAAAAGATCGCCGGAACTCTCGTCCAAAAGGTAAATGGTACCGCAATCCATATCCGATATCGCGATCGCGGTGTCGACACAGATCTTCAGAGCCTTCTCCAGGGAGGCCGTCTCAGAAAGCTTCAGTGACATGTCCCGCTGAAGCATGAGCTGTCTGCGAGCCCGTTTCCGATCCGTGACGTCGTGAACGATCCCCTCTACCTCCGAAGGACGACCTCTTCTATCGCAGACGTTCCGGACCGTCTCGTAAACCCACCGAATCTCCCCATCTTTTCGAAAAATTCTGTAAATACGTTTGGCTGTGCAATCAGGATCGGCCATCAACCTTTCATTAATTTCCACTAATTTGGGGCGGTCGTCAGGATGGATTATCCGGTCCCACCTGACCCTACCCTCGAAAAAATCCTCTTCGGAATAACCGGTGATCGCCTCCACCTGGCCGTGAACGAAGGTGGGGACAGATCCGGGAGGATTTCGAAAGGCGATCCCTGGAAAGTTCTGAACGAAGGTCCGGTAGCGCTCTTCGCTCTCATGAAGGGCCCTTTTGGCCCTGCTCCTGTCGGCGGCCAATCTGATATGATGAGAGAGCTCCGCGAACATCAGAGTAGTGCCGCCGTTCTTTTGGAGATAGTAGTCGGCGCCACAGTTGAAGGCTTCGATCGCCACCTCTTCACGGCTTTTTCCCGTGAAAAGGATGAAGGGAATCTCCAGATCCTGGTCTCGGACGGCCTTCAGGAAGGTTATACCGTCCATCTCAGGCATCGCATAATCGGAAACAACGACGTCGTAGCGCGAGGCGTCGTCCCCCAGCCGCCCCATCGCGGCTCTCGCCGAAAGCATGGGATCTACCTCAATATCGCTGGACCTTTCGAGAAAAGTTTTTGTTAGTTCCATAATCATGGGGTCGTCGTCCACCATCAAAACCTGAATCACGAACTTCCTCCACCGACCTCCAAGCGAGTATGGCCTACATTCAAAACTATCGTATTTGTAAGTTCCGATATAGTTTTACAGGTTCGGCCCCCATATTCAGCGCTCAATCCTGATTTCGGGGTTGTTCAAATTCGATCCATTCGAAAGAATCTGCTATGGCGACATAGAAAAAGAGATATCACACGACGGCCGTTCATCTGTCAGCATGAACCTAGAACCCACGACATTCACCCCGATAGGCGTCGTCCATTGCGCCTTCGGCGAGCCGTCGGACCCCAAGACCATGAGAAACTCCCTATCCACCCTCGAGATCGATGAGAAGTACCAGGACGCCCTGGAGGGTATCGAGAAGTTCCGCCACATCTTTGTCATTTACCAAATCCACCGCGCCCTGGGCTACGACCTCAGAGTCCACCCCATGGGCGACGAGTCGATCCCCAAAAGGGGCCTTTTCGCTACCAGGACACCCAGAAGGCCAAACCCCATCGGCCTTACGGTGGTGGAGGTCCTGAACATCGAGGGAAACAAGATCACGGTCACCGGCCTTGACGCTCTGGACGATAGCCCCGTCCTGGACATCAAACCCTACGAGGAGCACTTCGACTCACCCAAAGGGGTGGAGGCGGAGAAGGACCCAGATTACCGACCCCAGGAAGGCTGAGAGCGCCGGGAGGGTCGTCATAATCTCGGAAAAATCTTAATATCGGGGCAGCGCAAATAAAGTCCAGAGGTGAAGAATTTGAGATTCGCAACCCTTCTGACATTGGCATTGCTGGCGACTGTCGTCGCAGCTTATGCCTCCGAAACCGAGTACACCGTCGATCTGGCCTCCGACGAGGCCCTCGGAACCTTCCTCGTCGATGGAGAGGGCATGACCCTCTATTACTTTGCCAACGACGTCCCAGGAAGCGGCGCTAGCACATGTTATGACACCTGCGTCGAACGCTGGCCCGTCTTCTTCGCTGAGGAGATCACAGTTCCTGCAGAGCTGAACGTCACCGACTTCAACGGCATCGTCAGAGATGACGGCACCACCCAGACCACCTATAAGGGATGGCCGCTCTACTACTACTTCCAGGATAAGAGCCCCGGCGACGTCAAGGGCCAGGGCGTGGGCGGCGTCTGGTTCGTCGTCAACCCCGAGAACTTCCCCCCTGAATAAGGGCAGCTTTCTTGACCCCCATTTTTTTAAGGCGTCCGTTCAAGCCGACGGTCTTCCAGAAAGGATTCGCTCGTAAGAAGAAGATCTGACCCGACCCACCTCGAAAAGAGATGGGTCGTTTTACGATCGCAAGCTCTCGGGACAGTCCGCCTCTCGGAATCTTTAAACGTTGAGCAGCAGGATAAGGTCCACGGTGATAAAATTGAAGATCATAACCGTGCTGGCCCTGGCGATCGCGTCGATGACCATCGTCGCCATCGGAGCGGCAGCCCCAGCCAACACCATCGATCTCGCCTCAATAGACGGCCTAGGCGAGTACCTGGTGGACCAAGATGGGATGAGCCTCTACTACTTCGCCAACGACACTGCAAAGAGCGAAGCGAGCAGCTGTGGCGACACATGCATTCAGTATTGGCCACCTTTCCACACCGGCCAGATCATAATCCCCCTGGATCTGAGCTCCTTCGACTTTGACACCATCTACCGGGAGGACGGCTCTGCCCAGACCACCTACAAGGGCTGGCCCCTTTACTACTACACCAACGACTACAACCCCGGCGACATCAGAGGCCAGGGGATAAACGACGTTTGGTTTGTGGCAGGTCCCGATATGATGCCCTGAGATAGGACCTTTGTCCATCTATTTTTCGCTCTTCAGCTTTTCAGCCTTCTCAACTTTTTCAGATCTGGTTTTCGTCAGCCAATCCTGGCCCAGAGAGGCAGCTGCCGATATGAAGTGGCTTTGCAGAAACGGCGACAGCTCTTTGGCCATCGCTGATGGATAATGATATCACGGCGTAGAAACGATTTATCCATCATGACGAGGGCGACTGTGCAGGACGAATCTCGAATTGGCCGATACTGGGAGGTGGACTTTCTCCGCGGCATCGCCGTTGTGATGATGATCGCCTTTCACGCCCTCTACGACCTGGACTTCTTCTCAAGCCAGGATCTCGTCGACGTCCATTCGGGGATCTGGCGCCTCTTCGCAATAACCACGGCTTCGATATTCCTTCTTCTCGTGGGGGTATCCCTTAACATCAGCTATGCCAGGGCCAAGATCAGGGGAGATGACAGCTTTCTTCGATATTTGCGCCGAGGGGTCTGGATCTTCTCCTGGGGTATGGCGATCACCCTCTCGACGATGCTCCTTCTGGGAGAGGGGTTTGTCGTATTCGGCGTGCTCCACCTGATCGGCATCTCCATCATTTTGTCTTACCCGCTCCTGAAACGCCCCCTTATCGACCTCTTGCTGGGAGCGGCGACGATATACGTCGGCCTTTTGATTCGTCAATTCTCCTTCGGCTCTCCCTGGCTCCTCTGGCTCGGTTTCGTCCCCCGTCACTTTTACTCTGTCGACTACTTCCCTCTCCTGCCCTGGTTTGGCGTCGTTTTGGTGGGGATCTTCCTTGGAAACTTCCTCTACCCGGAAGGGGCGAGAAAGTTTTCCCTTCCCGATCCTTCGTTCCGAGCCCCAGCAAAACAGATCTGCTCGGTCGGGAGAAACTCCCTTGTGATTTATCTGATACACCAGCCAATCCTCATAATATCGATGCAGCTTCTCGGGATCGTCGAAGTCGGGAAGGGGCTCGCCCTTCACATGCCATGAGAATTGAGACAAAGACCTTTCTCGAGGATGGAAATCCATCCCAGTCGACTTCTCACCAGGTACTGCCCAAAGACATAAAGCCCCCAGTTAAGGCCGCCGACTATCACCAGCACCATGGCCAACAGATCTTGGGAGCTAACTTAGCCAGTCCGAACACCTCCGTACCGACAATTTGCAGAAGATCGAAAATTTAAACAAATCTGGCGAATATTATTTTTTAAAAAAGTAAACATAAGAATTCAAATTGTTTTTAGATATGATACCCCCCGTTTCTCACCTTTGCCCCCCCTTCTTCCACCCTGACATCGAAGGAGACGAGACCGGAGAAAAAGCCCTTCAGGGGCAAGGAGCGGTCCTTATTCCGGACGGTCATGACCGGGTCTCTATACGCCAAGTCCCATCCGCCGTCCCTGAAAGCCGCAGAAACCACCACATCGTATGCCCTCAACCGGAAAGTCCTAACCTGGGGCAGGTTTTCCGCCATATCGAGAGCCGCCTTCAGCCCCTCTTCCGGGGAAGATACGTTCATCTTTGGAAAATCGCCGCCGAGGAGGACTTTTCCGGATAGAGCATCGTAGCTGTAGACGCTGACCACTCCATCATCCTCATCGAGGACCGTCCATTCGAAGAGGTTGAAGGCTGGAAAGACCCTTGAATCATCCCCGAGAATCTCCTCTGCCCGATCCTTCTCCGCGAGCCTGACGCTTCCGGTCAGGGCCAGAAAGAGCAGAATGAGAAGGATCATCTTTCGAGGATTGACGAAGTCTTGCCTTTTGACCTCGATGACCAAAATTCCTAGGCTGGCCAGAAGTAGAGGGGCCTCGGTATAAAAGAAGATCTCAGCAGACCACATGGCGGCGTCGAAGGGGTAGAGGAGGAGAATTCCCTTGGTGGTCAGGCTGTCGAGGGCCAGGTGGACCAGAACGCCAGCGTATGCGAAGAGGATCGCCCGCCTCGTGAACCTCGGATCGAGGCCGAGGTGTTGCGAGATCCAGGACCGAACCGGCCCGGTGGAGGCGAGACCTAAAGTCAGCAGGGCCGCAAAGAAGCCGAAGAAGAGGGTGTGGGTGACCCCACGATGCACCAGAAGAAAGAAGTTCGGGTGAATCCAGTTAATCGGTATGAGGAAGATGTCCAGGTCAGGAGCAAGCCCTCCGAGGGCGAGAGCCGCCACCTCCTCGCCGCTCCTTTTGAGCCACCTTCCAAAGAGGAGGGGGAGGGCTACGTGGGTGAAAAGGTCCATTCG
>DUKF01000241.1 GCA_013329455.1 Methanotrichaceae archaeon
AAGGCCCGAGATGAACATGCCTGCTATCACTGCTTGCTCGTTTGATATATCTTTTAGAGCATCCTTGAGTCCTTTAACAGCTGCCTCCTCGCTTTCGACATTGGGATCGAAAATAATCTTCTTGGCCACATCGCCTATCTTCATCATCTCATCGGGCTTGATATCCAGGAGGCTGCAGACGATCTCTAAGACTATGGACTCCTCATCTGGTTCGAACATGGTTAGACTTGCTTGGTACCTGATGAAAAGGTTTGGCTTCTCAATTAATTGCGCGATCTCATCGTCGAAGAAAGTGTGCCAAAACGCCCATAATTCATAAATTCATAGACTCGTTCCCGAACGATCTGAAATCGGCCCGTTGAATCTGGGCAGAATTGCTCCCAGAAATCGCATTCTAGACTCGGATCACGCAACAAAAAAATCAAAAATTCGAATCAAATCCGAGACGTCATACGTGCTCAATCTCGGTGTAGCAGAAAACCATTCACCTCTTTTTGATCCTCTCCACAAATTTCTTCAGCTCGTCTGTCCCTGTGAACATTCGAGGTGCCTTATCTCTTGCGAATACCGCCTCTTGCGATCTGGTTTTTGGTGGGTCCATCCTGAAGTCGTTGAAGGCACCTTTTCCGTCGTAATCGACGAAAGCGATTCTGGCAGAAAAATCGTCAGGTTTCACCATAATGGCGTCTCCGGTGATGGTGGTGATGTGGTGAGGACAATCGATGAGCGATCTTGCAAGGTCGTTTGAGGTTTTCACTCCTTTGAGCTTGAGGTCGTTTGAGAGATCGTTGAAGTCCGCTAGGAAATAGAAAGCACCCTCTGGCGTCGTCGCCTTAATTCCGTCGATCTCGTTAAAAGCTTGGGACATCTCCGTTCCCATGATCCGGTGGACCTCTCTAGTGATCCTGAAATACTCCTCGATCTCTTCGTTAGGCTCGTATGCGGTGACGGCCGCATTCTGGGTGGGGGTCGAAACGTTGGTATAAACTGTGGCAGCAACTTTCGTAAAATCTTTTTTTAGCTTCTCTGAGCAGTTTTCCGGCAGAATGCAGCTGCCCAAACGATACCCTCCTGCGGATCTGTCCTTAGATAGGCCGTTGGTGACGAAAGATCCTTCTGGATAGATCCGTCCCATGCTGGTGAAGTTCTCGAATCGGTAGGTTGTCAAGGCGTAAATTTCGTCTGCGAGGATTAGGGTATTGTGTGCTCTACAGACCTCGGCTATCTTTTCCAGCTCTTCTTTGGAATATACAGCTCCAGTGGGATTGTGGGGATTGTTCAGAATTAGAAGGTGCTGCTCATCTGGCAGTTTCGATAGAAAGTCGCTGAAGCTGACAGGATCTATCTTGTATCCGTTTTCGGGCTTCATAAAGAAGACGTGGTAGTCTTTCCCGTGGAGTCTGAGCTGAGGTGCGTAGCCGATCCATGAGGGCGAGGGGATGATCACAGAACCTCCGATTATGGAGAATAGCGTGTACATCAGGCCCTTCGTGCCGTGACCCACGACGATACGGGACGGGTCGACATCCAGGGAGAAGTGTCTCTTATTGAATCCGGAGATGGCCTCTCGCAGCTCTTCGATACCTTCTGCCGCAGAATACTGGCCCATATGGGCATTTTCCCCCAAAGAACGTTCGAGTGGCGGTGGGACTTGAAATGGAGACTGGCCAAAGCCGAAACCGTAAAATTCCGCGTTGCATCCAGTTTTGCTGCATCTTTTCCTCTGTTCGGCGACGAACAATCCCACCCGGAGGTTTTCCGGCATCGAGATCTCGTCAACTTTTGGCTCTATGACTATGTTTTTCATCAGCGGTCCTCCTCCTTACGCGATCTATCCAGAATATTCTCGCGCACATGCAATTTATTTTTTTCTATCATTTTTCTATTTTGAAGAAGGGGTTTTAAAGTCAAACGCTTCATGATTCATTCATTCTGCCATTATACGAAAAAATCGAGAATAACTCGAAAATTTCGATATTAAAAAGTAATAATTTAAATATCATTGAGTCTTTGAACTGTTAGAGGTTTCTAAACGAGGTGGTTGAAAATGAATCAAATGAGCGGAGGCGGACCTGGACCCGGGGTCCTTATGCTTTTGATGGCGTTGGTCATCCTAGGATCCCTCTTTTTTGAGATACAGGGGATCAACATGCATTCCCAGGTTGATGCCGAAGAGGCGAAGTTCCATATTTTGCAGAAAGAATACTGGATACTCGACAAGTCAACTCGCGATTCGGCCCCGACGGGATCTGATCTGAACGAGCAACTGGTTGAGATACAGAACTATCCATCGGAGCTTTTGAGGCTGAAGCTGGTAGGCGTAGGAAAGATGCTGACCGGGATCTACATATTGCTTGTTGGAATACTGGTGTTCCTCATAATTATGCCCATGAGGTTGGGGCGGATGCTTAAAAAATGAGTGCAATTTTAATAAAATTTTTATGTCTCGGTCACAGCTGGAAATTCGCCGACATGTATGTGTGTTCAATTGCCGGTTTTCAGGCATAATCCGTGCTATAAAAAATTATTACTGGTAAACGCGTGCTGGATATCTCTTCCCCTACCCCCGCTGCTCGCCCCCCCAATTCCTATTTTTACTTCTCAGCTCTTCGGTTTCCTCATCGTCTACAGCTTTTGACTTTGGCGCTGGTTCAGAACGTCCTTCAATATGTCCTCTCGCCAGGTTGCAGGGAACGAAAACTTTTATTATTGAAGTCCCAGATCCAAGCCGTCTGATAAAACGGGCGAGGAAAAGGACATCCTCCGACCAGCCGGATTTCTGACAGGAACTTACTTCAGCTTCGACTTCGCGTCTTCCATCGCTTTCTTTATATCTGTCAAAGTCGAATGCATTCCCTCCTTGAAGTCGGTCCAGGATTCATCGCTCACCTTTTGCAGCTCTGCCAGAGTCTCCTGAGCGATCTTCTGCTTGTCCTGAAGCATCTCGATCTGTTCTTTGTATCTGTATTTGACATCCCCTTCTGCCCGCTCGGCCTTGGACTTAAGCTTATCCAGCTCAGCAGACCACTCGTCCATCTTGGCCTTAGTCTCCTCTATGAACGATTCTTTTTCTACCTGTCCTTTCTCGTTTTTTTTCATTTCATTCACCACTCCATATCCTCGCTCTACTTTCCATATTTTGGTTTATTCAGATAAAAATCTTTTCAACTCTTTCCTCGCCCCTCAACGCCTCGAATCCGATCAAAACGTCACCAACGCGACCGATTCAGGCCTGATGTAAAATAGGACGATATTATCGACATCGCATTCCAGGGGAGATAGAACGTCTGTCTCCTTAGTTCCAGTTTCGAAGATCTCGGAGGTGGTGATTCGCTTAGATATCGGTGGTGAGCTCTGGTGTATCGAGCGAGACTCTTTCACCCCAAGGCTTCCTTTCCGATCTATCGGCGAGCCGAAGACGTTGAAGACTCTGCCCAACAGCTTCTCCCCGGCCGGAGCCGTTAAAGGCTGGCCAATATCGTGACCAAAGAGCCGCAATCCAGTCCTTGGGTGGGCGCGCGAGCGATGCCTCTTACGGTTTCGGTATTGAGATGAATCAATACCTCGATCATGATCTGGCCATCGTCGCCAGCCTTCAGCACGCTGTTGATCTTGGGCATCGCCCCTCCAAACCTGGCGTCTACAACGCTGCTCCAGATGGAGACTAGTTCACCCTGGCCCAATGATGTCAAATGATGAAGTCACGGAGTCTGGTGCGGATTCTGGTGGTAAGATAACCACTACGTACATGGAATGACTTAACCACACTATTCGCTAATTTCCCAGCGAGATTCATTTGCATAGGCGTGAGCTGCGGCAAGGATCTAAAGAGTCGTTCCCATGTTCTGGATTTCTTACAGGCTTGGTACGACTTCGTCAAACCTCATCGATCTCTAAGGGTGGAAATCAATCTTGGTGGAAATAAGTGGGCGTAGAGAACACTCGCGATGGCAGAGGGTCTGACTTGATCGTGTTTGGAACGTTCAAGGCTCAGTTCGCTGGCCCCTACTCGCCTGTAAATCGTCCTTTAACCTCTTCCCCCATCCGCGCTCGATTCTCCCCCTCAGCTCCTCCTCGAATTCCGGCACGTCCTCGTCCCCGAGCCCCACCTCCCGAACCCCCCCGTCCTTGAGATAGAATAGCTTTGCATCCAGCATCGGCCTAAAGAGGTCCCGTGCCAGATAGAGGTAGAACTTCATCTGAAACTCGTAGGCGGGAGAGTGGGCGACCGAGTCTGCAAACTTGAAGTCGACGATCCGCCAGCCGCCTTTAGTCTTCACGAGCTTGTCAACCCTTCCAGCGAGGATGTACCTTCCAAAGGGCCTGATGATCTCGAACTCGGTCCTGAGGTTCTCGGCACCTTCGATCTCTCTCACCTGGTCGTGATCCATAAGCTGGTCGAGGAATTTCCAGACCTCCCGGAGCTCGTCGTCGCCAAACCTGCCCGCGTAGAGGTGGGCGGGCCTTCCAGGCTTTTCGACCGATCCAAGGCTGGCGAGGGTTCTGCCGCCAACGCCCAGATTTTCGAGGATCTGGTGGGCGAGGCGGCCCAGGTCCTTCGGTTCCAGGGACTCCTCTCCATCCTCGATGATCTGACCTGCCTCGATCTGTTGCTCCAGAACCTGGCCTGAGCCGTTGTGTTCCCAGGGCTCAGTAAGCCGGGTCGGGGAGATGCGGAAACTTTCGGACTCGGTCTCGACGGGTCCGATGAACCTGAGGTCGGGGATCACTGGCTCTCTTTCTTCCTGAGCTTGGCAGGCTGTTGCCGTGACCTCCAGATCCGATGCATAGATCACCTCGACGATGTCCTTGAAGGCGGGGTCGACCTCAGGCGCATCATTCTGATTTTCGCCTGGGATGATTAGGCTGGAGAGCATATTTCTCCAGGGCCTGGCCCTCCTCCTCTTCGGGCTGGAGACGGTGATGGCCAATAGGTCTGCAGCCCTGGTGGCGGCGACGTAAAGCGTCCTCTTCTCCTCCTCGATCTCCCTTTCTTTCTCCTCCTCCGTCANNCTTCTCCTGAAGAGGAAGGGCGGCGAGCCGGGCGGATCACTCCAGGAAGTATCGCCGACGATCACGATCGGAAACTCGAGGCCCTTCGCTTTGTGGACGGTCATCACCTTGACCGCATCCGTCTCCTCGCTCTCGACGGAAGCGGGTTCAACGTCGTCGAAGCCGAAGGCCTCGAGCCTTGAGATCACCTCTCGGAGGGAGAGGCCCGCCTCGTCTAGTGTCCTTGAGGCTTCGATCAGCTTTCGGAGGTTTGCGGTCTTCTTTTTCAAGGGGTCGCTCAGGGCGAGGTACGCCTCGTAGTCGAGGATCTCGACGGCAGCCTCCAATATCTCGGACGGCTTCAGAACGTCTTTCTGGTCCCCGAATCGGTCGAGGACCTCCTTGAAGAGGGCGATCCTCTTCGTTTTCTCAGAGGATAGGTCACCTTCTTCGAGCATGTTTAGGGCATCGAATAGGCTGATGCTGTGGCTGTGGTTGCGGCCGTGACCGTGGCCGAGGCTTCGGCAAGTCTCGCCGTCGGGGCCAAACCTCGCTCTGTACTTCAGCTGCGCCAGATCCTGGAGGTCGAAGCCGACGACGGGCGAGAGAAGCGCCGTCGCCATGGCCAGATCGTCCTCGGGGTCTGCCAGGACCTTGAGCATTGAGACAAGGCCGCTGATCTCGGGAAGCTCGAAGAAACCTGACTCGCCCACAACGTAATGGGGGATCTCTAGCTCCCTAAGGGCCTTGGCGTACCGATCACCTGCTCCTCCCCGAAGCTTTCTCAGGAGGATG
>DUKF01000024.1 GCA_013329455.1 Methanotrichaceae archaeon
CTTCGAGGGGATAAGGGCCTACAACGGCAGGGTTTTCAGGCTGGAAGAGCACGTCAAGAGGCTCTACGACTCTGCCAAGGCGATAATGCTCGAGATACCAATGAGCCAAGAGGAGATGTGCAATGCGATCCTCGAGACCTTGCGCAAGAACGATCTTACCGACGCCTACATCCGTCCCCTGATAACGAGAGGCTCTGGTGACATGGGCCTCGACCCCATGAAATGCGCCAAGCCCACCATCCTGATAATCTCCCAGGAGTGGGAGGCCATGTACGGCGACCTCTACGAGGTCGGTCTCACCGCCGTCACGGTCACGGTCAGGAGAAACTCGCCCGCGGCGCTACCTCCCAACATCAAGTCTCTCAACTACCTGAACAACGTTCTCGCTAAGATCGAGGCGAACGTCAAGGGCGGGAACGAGGCGATCTTCCTGGACGATGCGGGGAACGTCTCCGAGGGGAGCGGCGACAACATCTTCGTCGTCAAGGACGGGAGGATATCCACCCCCCACACCATGAACAACCTGAAGGGCATAACGAGGCTCGCCGTGATCGAGGCCGCCGCAGCCCGGGGATACTCGGTCGAGGACGTCAACCTCGGAATCTTCGACCTCTACACCGCCGACGAGATCTTCGTCACGGGGACCGCGGCGGAAGTTGCTCCAGTCACAAAGATCGATGGCAGGGTCATAAGCGGCGGAAAGCCGGGCCCAGTCACGAAAGAACTTATCGAGAGCTTCAAAGAAATGACCCTGACCACGGGAACGCCCATCTGAAGGCGATCCTTAAACTTTCAAAAAATAGAAGGGCAGCAGCCTACCCGGGGACGATCTTCAAGTAGACGTTCCTCCGCCTGGGGCCGTCCAGCTCCAGAAAGAGGATCCTCTGCCAGGTTCCCATGACCAGGCACCCTTCCTCGATCGGTATCATCTGGCTGTTTCCTAGAATTGCGGCCTGGAGGTGGGCGTGGGCGTTGTCATCGATCTTGTCGTGAAGGTAGCCGTCTCCCGGCGGCGCGAGGGACGCCATCCTCCGCAGAAGGTCCTGGACAAGGCCGCTCTCGGCCTCGTTGATGACGATACCAGTGGTGGTGTGGAGGGTGTAGACGAGGCATAAGCCCTCCTCGACACCGCTTTCTTTTACGGCTTCGTTCACCTGATGAGTTATGTCTATGACCTGAACGGGCTTTTCGGTCTTTATCTCCAGCAACTAGATCACCTGAATTTCTGTTGGATGAGGTCTATTGGATGAAAGGGATTTAAGCCGAACGGGCCGGGAAGAGAACGTTTTCCTTATCCGCCACCATCCTCCATTCCGATCTCAGCCCGTCGTCGACACCCTCCGAGAACATCCGAAAGCCCTTTACACCCAGAGGTCAAAACCCATTACCGTTCCTATTGATCCAACTTTAAAAAAGAGGCGTATTCGTGACGGAGAAGACGATTCTGGTTCTGGGCGGGTACGGCGGCGCCGGCTCTGCCATATCGAGAGCAATACTGAAAAACACTGGTGCCAACCTTATCGTGGCAGGAAGGCGCGATGATATGGCAAGAGCCCTCGCAGAGGCGCTGAACCGCGAATTTTCCGGAGGAAGGGCGACCTGGGCTTTTGCCGACGCATCTGACCCTCAGACCCTAAGAGAGCCCTTCAGGAGGGCGGATCTTGTGATCGTGGCGGCGACGACCACTTCCCACGTCGAGACGACGGCCAGAGCCGCCATCGAGACAGGAGCCGACTATCTCGATATTCACTATCCTCAGGAGGTCGCGCAGGTCCATAGGAGCCTTGCCCCCGAGATCGAAAGGGCGGGACTGACCTTCGTGACCCAGGCAGGATTTCTTCCGGGGCTGCCATCAGTCTTCGTTCGGAGAGCCGGAGCCTACTTCGCCCGTTACAAAAAGGCTGCCGCCTCAGTCGCCATGAAGACCGACTTCGACCCAGGCGGTGCTGTCCTGGAGTTCGTCGACACCCTCGGCGATTATTCCGCCGAGGTATTCATGGACGGCGAGTGGAGGCGGGCCGGATACCGGGACGTCCTGAAGGTCGATTTCGGCTCGCCCCTGGGAATGAAGACCTGCTACCCACTGACCCTGGCGGAGATGAGGGATCTGCCGGAGCGGCTTAGCATCGAGGAGGTCGGAGTTTACGTCGCCGGGCTGAACTGGTTTGTCGACTACGTGGTGACGCCTCTCGCCTTCGTTCTTGGCAAGGTGAAAAGGGATCTGGGCAGAAACCAGCTTGCTGGGCTCATGGTCTGGGGGTCGAAGCGGTTCTCCACGCCCGGCGAGGCGGTCGCCTTCGTCCTGGAAGCCGAAGGGGAAAAAGACGGCAAGAACCTGTTGGTCAGAATGACAGCGAGGCACGATGACGTCTACGAGTTCACGGCGATGCCGGTCGCAGCCTTCCTCGTCCAGTATTTGGACGAAAGCCTGAAGACGCCAGGCCTCTGGATGATGGGTCACGTCGTCGACCCGACGAGGTTCGTCGAAGACCTGGAGAGGATGGGCGCTGAGGTCGAGGTGGAGGTCCGCGAGGTTTGAAGCTGCGGCCGAGATCGGGAGCTGATCGGATGAAGGCGAAGGTTGACAAGTTCATGAAAGCCGCGATCGAGGAGGCAAGGGCAGGCCTAGCCGAGGGCGGCCTTCCCATTGGCGCGGTCCTGGTGGAAGAGGGAAAGATAATCGGAAGAGGCCGAAACCGGCGGGTCCAGGACGAAGACCAACTGATGCACGCCGAGATCGACTGCCTCAGAAACGCGAGGCTCACCGGGGGCTACATCGGCACGACTTTGTACTCGACGATGATGCCCTGCTACCTCTGCGCAGGAGCCGCGGTCCAGTTTGGGATAAAGAAGGTCGTGGCAGGAGAAGCGGAGAGTGCCCCTGAAGCAAGAGTGTTCATGGAGTCGCACGGTATCGAGGTCGTCGACCAGGATTTGGCAGAGTGCAAGGAGCTATTGGCCGAGTTCATAAGGAGGCGTCCGGGGCTCTGGGACGAGTTTCTGGCCGAGTGCAACCCGGATATATTTTGATGATGCAAGTTGGGTGAGAATATGTTCATAAAGGACCTTAGAGACTGTCCACGGTTCGCCGCCCTCGACGGAACCGATATCTGTGAGCTTCTCCATCCCGATCGGGAAAATGAGGATCTATTGATGAGCTACAGCATCGCCCATGCCCTTCTGGGGCCGGAAGAGGCCTCAAAGCCCCACCGTCTCAAGACCTCCTCTGAAGTTTACTTCATCCTTGAAGGACATGGCAGGATGAAGATCGACGACGAATCTGCCGAGGTGGGACCGGGCCAGGCGATCTACATCAAGCCTGGCTCAAGGCAACATATCGAGAACCTGGGCGATTGTCCGCTGATCTTCCTGTGCATCGTATGCCCTCCCTGGCGTGAGGAGGACGAGGAGCTGGCCTGAAGATCCCATCATTTCTCATCGAGGCGAGATGCCCACAGTTTTTTTAATTTTGAATTGAATACCCCG
>DUKF01000148.1 GCA_013329455.1 Methanotrichaceae archaeon
GGGCAGGGTGGAGGAGATGACCTTGGAGGATATCAAGTGTCTGGACGCAGGCCACGGAGAGAAAGTTCCAACCCTTGCCGAGGCGATCTCCCTCGTTGAGAAGCTGGATCTTGGGATAATAGTCGAGATGAAAGAGGAGGGTCTCGAAGATCTCGTGGCCCAGGTGCTTGAAGGACGAAGGGCGATCGTCACCTCCTTTTACCATGCTTCGGTTCGTGAGATCAAGGAATTGGCCGACCTCAAGACTGGGATCATAATCTCGTCGCTTCCGATAAACCCGGTGGATCTGGCCCTCTGGGCGAAGTCCGACTCCATATTCCCGAGGATCGCAAACCCCAACCTGTTCAAGAAGGCACACCGGGCAGGGATCGAGGTTTATCCCTGGACGATAAATGATCCGGGTCAGGCCCGCTGGATGAAAAGGCTTGGTGCAGACGGCCTTGTCACCGATGATCCATGCGGGATCCGAAAGGCTGCCGACGAGCCCGTGACCAACGTGAAAGCTGGCGAGTGCCAGTACTACCCCTGTCACCATTTCGAGGGCCAAGACTGCACTCACTGCTTTTGTCCCCTCTATCCCTGCAAAGACCCGGAACTTGGAAAGTTCATCAAGACCAAACGGGGCAAGAGGCTCTGGAGCTGCGTCGACTGCACCCTAGTTCACAGGCCAATAGTGGCCCGATACCTCAGCGAGCATCCCGAAGCCACAACCGAGGACTTGAAACGGGTGGATCGGGAAGGGGCCGGAGCCGTATGAAAACCGCCAATGGTGTCTCTTATTGAGGATTGGACCCCTATTGGGCGTTCACTGCATGATCGGTCCGATAGACAGAAAGATTTATGCACGTCCGGTGTATAAGGCCTTGATTATGAGAAGGATTCTAGTATTAATGGTTGCAACTCTTGCTCTCTTACAGGCTTGGTCTGTAATCGGGCAGGAGATGCAAGATCCCCTCAACCCTAATTCAGAGCTTGAGGCGACTGAAGTCATTATCGACTTCCTGAACGAATCGGACAACGATTCGTTGAATGATACGTTGAACGAGACTGAGAACGCTATCCCGATCGACACCAACCTCTCGACTACCGACAGCCAGAGCGCCTTCCTCGACCTGCCCGTCAACGCGAGCCTGATCGACACCGGCCTCGACTTGACGGACACGCAATCGGAGTTCCTCCTGGACCAGCCGATCGACACGCCCGCGCCTTTCTACAAGAAGGGTCAGCTGATGGGCACCACCGCCGAGTCTAACGACTCCTCAGCCAGCCAGGCAACGGCCTTCTTCAAGAAGCACCAGATGATGGGCACGTGATCATAACGATCGTGCTGCGATTGAAGGCCGCAGAGTCAATGCCATACCGACTCCAGATGGCGGCGCTCTGTTCTCAAAACCCTGACCTTGTCTTCCTTTGACAAGGTCGTGGGAAATTTCTTGTCGTCCAGCTCAAGGGTCAAAGGCCCTTCGTATCCGGCATCTCGGAGGGTTACCAGGACCTTGTCCACCGATCCGTCGCTTGTGGGAAGGTGTCGAACCCCGTCCCTGGTGGCGCTGACGTGAACGTTCAGGATGCGATCTTCCAGGATTTCCACGAAGGCGATGGCCTTGGAGAGTGGGGGCGTTGCGTGGGAGATGTCCAGGGTCATGCCGATGGGCAATTCATCTAAAAATTGATTCATCTCCTCAGGGTCTGCGCAGATGTTCCAAGGTGCAGGTTCCAGGTTCTCCAGCGCAAGAAGCATTCCCTTTTCCTCTGCTCTATCCAAGCAGGCGTCCAGATAGCGGCGGAACTTCTGCCGCTCCGCCTCTCTCGCTGGGCGCTTCGCAGTCCTCTTGCCAGGATGGATGGTCACAACCTCTGCGCCCAGAAATTCCGCCAGGTCGATCGCTCTCAGGGACTCTGTGATCGTCGCCTGGCAGACTAGGTCGTTGTAGGAAGAGGGGTTGAGGTCCATGACGGGAGCATGAAGGGTCGTTCGGAGCCCTTTGAGTTCCCTTTTGATCTCTTCCGCCTGCTCCTCTCGCCTTCCTCCCTCCCAGTACCAGGGGGTCTCGGCCCAGAACTCGATCCCTTCAAGGCCAGCCTCTGCGACGACATCGGCCATGCCCTTTGGGTCCAGATCCCAGAGGAACATGGAGGATATCGAGATTCTGGTCACCTTTCACCGCCCCAGGTCTTCTATCAATCTCTCGATCCTCAGCAGCCGTTCCATCTGGACTTGCATCCTTCGGAGCAAAACCGGTGGCGACTCGGTGGGGGCGGTGCACTGGTCGGTCCAGCCATTGACGTCTCTCATGACGTTCTGGACCATCTTCTCAAACTCCATCGTAAGCTTTTCCTCCTCTCGCAACCGCTCGACTCCGTCGCTTATGGCCTCTTGGATCTGGGCGATGTTGAGCAGCACGAGGTTCAGTTCAGCTTCTCTTCTGGCCTGATCCAACTTTCGTCCTCCTGCCTTTCCGTCTGATCTGAAGCGTTTTGGTCGCGAGATCGACAAAAGATCCTTTTTTCATCCTCTGCGGTCAAGCCCCTTCCTTCTTCTTTCATTCATCGGCGAATGAACGTTGTGAGCATCTTTCTTGGATGTCGTTTTCAGCTGGACCCGAGTTTCACTATCGCCTCTGCAAGGTCTCCATTGGCCTCTTTCAAAGCTACCTTCGCCTCCTCGGGGCTGCATCCGGTCTGGGCCACCACGAGGTCGACGTCTGAGTCGGGTATCGAGACTTCGCGGGGCCTCTCCTCTGCGGTGCCGACTATCTGGTACGATCTGTTGCCTTGGGCGTCCATCACTGTGACCGAAGCGTCCTGGAAGAAGACCTCTCGGTCCCCTGTCCTTATTATCACTTCTTCGACACCCTCGATCTCCTCGATGTTGATGCCCATCTGTTTCATCATCTGCTTCATCTTCTTGGGGCTTACCCCCTTGCCACCGATGCCTGGGAACATGTTCTCACCTTGGCATGCCATCTTTAGTAAATCTATCTGTGGAACACTATTTTTCCATGTTTCCGATCTCGCACCGAAGCCCTCCGAAAAGGATATGGACAAAAGGTCGATCGTCTCTTAATCATGCAGTTTCGCCTTTCAGCATCTGAATCTGGGTTTTCATCGAGAATCGCTGTGCAAAGAATGTCCAATTTGCCTGTAATAATCTTGATGAGGCTGATCAGGGGTATCGAAGAAATGAAAGGCGGATTTTGAGGGACTGCTGATCAAAAAAAGGGGTGAAATCTGGCCAAAAGTCGCAAAAAAGTGGTTTTTTGGGTGGATAATATATGCTTAATGATGGAGATGTACCCTAAAAATGGAAAAGGATATATGCAATGCAGTTGCAGGAGATCTCGTCGAAAGTTTCGGCCTGTAAGGTAAATAGGAGGGAATTAATATAGCTACAGAAATGGGTGGAGGAAGGGTAAAGGACGTAATGCACCTTGGCCCTCTAGACATAAGAGACACAACGTCCAATCCGGCGCCTCTCGGTCTGATGGGCTTCGGCATGACGACGGTGCTCTTGAACATGCACAACGCTGGCTGGTTCGGGCTCGGTTCCATGATCCTGGCCATGGGATTGTTCTACGGCGGGCTCGCCCAGATCATCGCCGGGATAATGGAGTGGAAGAAAGGCAACACCTTCGGCACCACGGCCTTTACTTCTTATGGGCTTTTCTGGCTCACGCTGGTATTTTTGCTCTTGATGCCCAAATATGGATGGTGGGATGGCCCTGAGAACAACGCGCTGATCGCCTACTTCTTCATGTGGGGACTGTTCACCCTCTACATGTTCATAGGCACCCTGAGGTTGAACAGGATCTTGCAGATAGTCTTCCTCACTCTGACTATCCTATTCTTCCTCTTGGCCATAAGGGACTACACCGGCAGCGCCACCATCGCCATGATCACCGGCTACGAGGGCATCTTCTGCGGCTTTACGGCCATATACGCAGCATGCGCCCAGGTGCTCAACGAGGTCTACGGCAGGACCATCTTGCCGATAGGGCCTGTCAAGTAGCTGGATCGAGTTTGGGATGAATCGGACGGCATCGAACCAGCCGGCCGAGATCATCTCTTTTTTGCTTTTTTATTGCCCAGGTTTTGATCCTCTCAACATATCTGTTCAGCTCTCAAGTTGCGCCAATTCCAGTCACGCCAAGATGCCGATCGGCTTGTTCGTCTAATGTGGCATTGAAGTGTTGCCACCAAAGAACTTTATACACTGCCGAACGCTATGGTATGTGGTGTATAAGTCATGATGCACACGGGCGAGAGAATTAAAGGTGGTGATATGCCGACCGACCTGATAGAGAAGGTCGACGGCCTATTGGACCAGTTCATGGGGATCGTGGACAACTTGGTGGAGGAACGGAAGATTCAAAGGGGTATCGTCCGGAGCCAGAACCCCAGCAGCATTGTAGCGGTTTTGGACAAGGCCACACTCTACATCCTTGCTCAACACCATGCTGGTGCCCTCTCCACCATGTACACTCACCATCCCGATAAGCAGATTTCCGAGCAGAAGGCCCTCAGCAGCGCCAGGTGGGAGTTTGGGTATGAAGATCCTTATATGATTGTATTTCCTGCCGTGGTCCTCGACGAAAGCGAGAGGGCGCGGCGTGACATACTCCATGTGATCGCCCTCGCTCATGTTGAGGCAGAGGTCCAGAGGGCCCTGAACCTCATGAGCTTGATGCAGATAAGACCCCTCTTCGGTCACGCCGCCTACATCATGGACGATCGGATGGCATCGGTTCTGGTCCCTCTTACCGATGAGGGCGATGACCTCTACGATGAGGCCGTAAAGCCCGCCCTGGAACGGGCAGGCTTGATACCCCGGAGGGCTCTGGAGTTCGGCGACGACGAGGATAAGCTCAAGGCGATATGGAAAGACGTATGCAGGTCCCGGTTAGTGGTGGTGGACCTGACAGGTCCCGATCCCATGGTGATGTACGAGCTTGGGATCGCCCACGCCGTCGGCAAAGAGTCTCTGGTTCTCTGCAAACGAGGCCAGTGCCCCAAGTTCCCCTCAAAGCTGATCCTGGCCAACTTCCTGGAGTACGATGAGGGCGAAGACGGGATGGTGAAGCTCAGAACGGAGATGGCCGAAGTTCTTCACCAGATGATGAATCCTGTCATGGGCTCTGATTGAGTATCGGAAAACAAGAATTTGGGCGCGGAATATCTTGCTCTCGCGCCCGCTCGTCTTTCTTCTGAGTTTATGATTTCAAAGATGTTTATCAGGATTTCCCCATCAGAAGGTAAACCTTTGCGAACTCGGTGTTCACTTTAACAACTTCGTCGTTGAAGCCTTTCAGGCTCTCGGGAATCGGTCCCTGGATGTCGGCCTTCTCCTGAGTGTTGACGACGGTTCCCGGCGGAACGAAGCTTCCATCCTTCAATCTGACACCCACCACGAGGGACATGTGGCCTACGAAGCACTTTTTTCCCCGGGTCGAGGAGTGGACGAAGGCGTTAAGCCCATGAAGCTCTTGTTTTCGATCTTCTGGGGTTGGCTTTGACCATCCAAACTCACCGACCTCTAACTTACCCTCTAAGATTAAATGTATTATCATCAAAGACCATGGTCGTTATTTTAAAGAAATTGGTATAAATACACCAGCGGCGAACTAAATTATATATATTTTTAATAATTTTAAAATCTCTGCGTGATGTTAAAGCGGTAATGGCCATCTAATAGCAATATCATCGGGGTTGTGGATGCCTATCAAAAATCGACATTTAGTATATATAATGTATAATCAGTACAATTGGCGGTAATTTTAAATAGGTGCGGAGCACCTAGAATTCAATCCGCTGAATTTTTCGGCTTGTAAGGTAAATAGGAGGGAATTAATATCGCCACAGAAACGAGTGAAGGAAGGGTAAAGGACGTAATGCACCTTGGCCATCTAGACATAAGAGACACTACGTCCAATCCGGCGCCTCTCGGTCTGATGGGCTTCGGCATGACGACGGTGCTCTTGAACATGCACAACGCTGGCTGGTTCGGGCTCGGTTCTATGATCCTGGCCATGGGAATATTCTACGGCGGTATCGCCCAGATCATCGCCGGGATAATGGAGTGGAAGAAAGGCAACACCTTCGGCACCACGGCCTTTACTTCTTATGGGCTTTTCTGGTTTTCGCTGGTATTCCTGTTATTGATGCCCAAATATGGATGGTGGGATGGCCCTGAGAACAA
>DUKF01000001.1 GCA_013329455.1 Methanotrichaceae archaeon
TTTCTTTGGTGATCGGGACAAGGTACCGTTGGGCCAACAAGCGGCTGGTGCTCGCTCTCGTCCAGTCGGACCCAAAAGAGAGGTACGAGATCCTTGAGGGGAAGATCAGGGCGAAGTACGGCCATTCGGTGGATGTGGATCTGGACTATCCCTTAAACAAGCTATCCGACCTCTACTACGGGGCGAATGAGGAGGAGGCTGACAGGATCCTGGAGGTGGGGCTCAAGTCGGCGTCCCAGCGTTACGTCCACCTGTCCACGACCCCGGAGAAGGCATGGCACGTCGGTACCTTCAGGACGAACAGCCCCCAGGTGATCAGGGTCGACGCCCAGGCCGCCCAAAGGGCCGGGGTGAAGATGATGACCGTGAGCGGCTACATAGTGATCTCAGAGAACGTGCCTCCCGAGTACCTCAGCTCCGTGCCTCTTTTCCGTCCGGATCGGGAAGAATAGATCATCTTCCAAACCTTCTTTCTCTTCTCTGGTAGTCCCTGACGGCCCTGAGAAAATTGACCTTTTCAAGGCGGTCCCAGGACCGGTCGATGAAGTAGAGCTCGGAGTAGGCCGACTGCCAGATCATGAAATCGCTCAGCTCTTTTCCACCGAGCCTTATCATGAGATCTGGTCGCTGCTTGAGTCGAAGCCTGGACTCGATGGCAGCCTCATCGATCTCCTCGGGGTCGACGAGACCGGATTTCACGTCTTCAAGAACCGATCTGATCGCCTCGGTCACCTCCGCCTTTCCGCCGCGGCCGAGGGAGATGACCAGATCCAGGGGTCCGCCATTTCCGAAGCTGATCTCCTCATCTTCGAAAAGAAGGCACCCCTTTGCCGGAAGGTCCGATAGCTCTCGCGTGATCTCGTCGACGGATTCGGAACCGGCCCGCTCAGAAAAGAGCGCGGCCTCGCGGATTCCAAGGGAGATATACCAGTCCGCCATCTCGGCGACCTTTCGCCACCAATGGGGTTCGAGGTCCTCGGCTGAGATGACCACGGCTATGCAGGATGGAACCTCGCCCCTCCTGATCTCTTTTTCCAGCATTTTTTCGCGCGCGCGGTTGAGCATCTGGGCACCCGGAGAGCTTCTCAGAGAGAAAGTATTTTTGCGATCGTGTTCATCTAGCGATCCGTGAAGAAAGAGGTGATGGCCAGGATCGGCGTGGGTTTGACGGTGTTGCTCTTCCCTTACGCTGGGGTTTACACCGTCCTTGCCCTTGCGGCCCTCTTCCTCCTTGAGCGAAAGATCCGGATCCTCTCGGCTTCCCTCGCATTTCTCCTCCTCTTAAGCTTCGGCCTGAAATCTACAAACCTGGAGCTTCCCCTTTACCTGGTGGCCGTATCCTTCGTCGCTCCCACCTTCGGGGCCCTTGCCTCTGAGAGGTTTCAAGATCTGAGAAAGAGCCTCGTGTACCTGGCGACGACGACGATCCTGGGATATCTCGCCATCCTCTGGACCGCAACAACCGCCGCCGCCAGCCTTGAGCCCGAGAGGATCCTATTTTTGGCGACCCTGGGGGGTCTTAGCGGCGCCTTCCTCCACACCGCATCGACGGAGCGGGACTTTGCCGTCCCCTTCGGGTCCTGCATGGTGATGTGGCTTTTCAGTTTCGATTATCCTCTTCCGGAACTTGAACACATGGCTGGCATATACGTCTTCGCCATTGTGTTGGGCCTTGCCGCCTACAGGATGAAGGCCGCAGATGCCGAGGCCGTTCTCAGCGAGGTTATAATCTGCCTTCTCGTCATCTTCTTCGCTGGAATCTTCTGGTTTCTCCTACTCCTCTCCTTCTATTTGCTCGGAAGTGGATTTACCAGGTACAAGTACGCGAAAAAGCAGAAGCTTAGGATCGCCCAGTCCCGGGGTGGAGTGAGGGGCTACAAGAACGTCTTCAGCAACAGTCTCGTCCCCCTGGCGATGGCGGTCCTCTACGGTGTTTACGGCTCCGACCTATTCGTCTTCGCCTTCCTGGGATCGGTGGCCACCGCCACTGGGGACACTTTGGCTAGTGAGATCGGCGAGACTGCGAGGTCGATCCCCAGGATGATCACCACCTTCCGGCCTGTCGAGGCGGGCGTCGATGGCGGCGTCACCCTCCTGGGTGAAGCCGCCTCGGTCTTTGGCTCCCTCTTCACCGGCATCCTCGCGGTGGCGACGGGGATGGCAGGATACGAGGGGCTGGCTGCGGCGCTTCTTGGGGGCTTTCTGGGCACGAACTTCGACAGCCTCCTCGGCGCGACCCTTCAGTCGAGGGATTATCTCAGCAATAACGGTGTCAACCTATTCGCTACGCTATTCGGGGCCCTGGTTGGCGCGGCGCTGTGGGCGTTGGTGTAATCTTTGGTCAACGACTTCTTGATGATGTGCTAATGCTTCTATCCTGCAAGAGAACCCCTGGCCGGAGGAAAAGACGGGGGCAACAGGTCGGCGATATTTGAGTAAATATACTCAAATTATCGTTTTTTGAGTAAATATACTCAAAACTCCAACATGGTACAACTTTATTGCGGATCATTCAGGATTGGAAAATGCGGCGCTTCTTGGGGGCTTTCTGGGCACGAACTTCGACAGCCTCCTCGGCGCGACCCTCCAGTTGAGGGGTTACCTCAGCAACAACGGCGTCAACCTATTCGCTACGCTTTTCGGGGCGCTGGTTGGCGCGGCGCTGTGGGCGTTGGTGGTGACGTGAACTTCGATACACGCACAAAAGGAGTGCAAAACAATCATTTGTTTCTAATAGGTGGTACCCATGAGATCATCAAGCTAACACTTAAGTCGTCCGGTTTCAAACCTACAATTTTATCCGATAAATTCCGAATATTGGAACCGATCTTTATGTCCATTGAAGAACCATCTGTGAAGTGAAATACGATTCCTTCTGACTTATGTCCTTCAGGATGCGTTTTGACTCTACCGAATTCTACTGAGTGAATTGTTTTGCCCTCGGATTTCCTAATTTCGTCTAATTTGGATTCTGGCTTTGGCGGATCAATAAATTTCGGATAAAATGCGACAGCTTCCACCCTTTCCAAACATGCTTTGGAATCTGCAGAGAGCTCTCTTTCAAGCCATTGATTTAACTCAGAAAGACCCGTTGCGATTTCGGTCAAATTTCTTTGGAAATTATCAAATGCAGGAAACGGTTTCGGTCCTTCAGAAGGCACACCATGCTTCTTATTTCGTATATCAGAGCATTTCTTAAAAGGTGCATGGACTTTGGTTACCAAATAATAAGGAAGAATTTCTTTGATACTGTTTAAGGTCTTAGACGAATCCGTGAGTGTGATTCCAATATAACCTGAGAATTTTTCTAATGCAGCTTTATTCAATCCGTCTATAATTAAACAGTAAAGTTCCAGGTGCGCTTGTGCATAGGCATCCGTATTTTCTGCCACGGGATAGTTGATTAATGGGTTTTCTTCGAAACGGAAAAGAGGTTCTCCCAAAGTTTCCTGCGTCAAGGCTCGAATCAATTTCACTAATCGTCCTATTTGAGGTATAGGCCCATCTTCTACGTCCCAATCCCCTTCCAAGTACTGATTTACCCAACGTTCAAATGCTGGGTCATCTTGAGCAAATATAGGTTTGTCGATTTTATATCCTCGCCAAATCCGTAAATCTTTATTCGGAATTTTTTCTATATCTGGACCGAATAACGCAATGCATACGCGTTTATCTTCAAGTCGTCGAAACCCAAATTTTACTTGAAACAAATTAGATTCAGATCCGTGAAGCGAAACGTCCTCATTATTGGTAATAGTTACTAATGTTCCTCCCATATCATCTTCTCCAAGGCGATAGAGATGGGAAGATGCCCTGTACTTGGCTAACACACACCTATCAAAATAGATGAAATATTTTTCGTGCTTTTGTGGTATCATGTATCTCGGATCCCTAGTATTTCTACTTAAGAACAATTTGTCCTTGAGTTTACCTCGTTTCATTTTATATAGCCTCTTGTTCAATTCATTTTTACTTGATCAATTTCAATAATCTTCTCCATCAAACCTAGTCTTATTTACCCATAAAGAACAACTTACATCGGATGTTAGTCTACGCCGTTTTTGGAGACCCCGTGGAGCACAGCCTCTCCCCGGCGATGCAGAACGCGGCCTTCTCGGCCCTCGGCCTTTCCTCCCGCTACCTCGCCTTCAGGGTGAAGCGGGAGCGATTGCGGGATGCTATCCTCGGCGCGGAGGCGATGGGGTTTGGCGGCCTGAACCTGACGATACCCCTGAAGGAGGAGGCCCTCAAGGTCGTCGTTCCCGACGAGAACGCCGCCGCGATGGGGGCGGTGAACACCGTCGCCTTCGAGGCGGGCGAGATCCGGGGCTACAACACCGATGGCCAGGGGGCGCTGATGGCGCTGGAGGGTGCTGGGGTCAGGGTCGATGGGAGGCGAGTCCTGGTCATCGGCGCGGGGGGGGCGGCGAAAGCCATCGCCCGCCAGCTGTCTCTCCGGGGGGTGGAGCTCTCGATCGCCAACCGGGATCGTCGACGCGCCCTGGATCTTGCGGCTCTCGTCGGCGGCCGGGGCTATGGCCTCGAGGATCTGGAAAAGCTTGTTTCCGAATCCGAGGTCGTCGTTAACGCCACCTCCGTTGGGATGAGGGAAGGCGACCCACGCCTCTTGGATGGCCGCATTCTCAGGGAAGGGCAGACGGTCTTCGACATCGTCTACAACAGGGAGACGGAGCTGTTGCGGGATGCCAGGCAGGCCGGAGCGAAGGTCCTGGACGGCGTAATGATGCTAGTCTACCAGGGCGCCTTCTCGATAGAGATCTGGACCGGCAGGAAGGCCCCCGTCGACGTCATGGAGCAGGCGGTGAGGGAGGAGCTGAGGAACAGATGAGCGAGATGGGGGCGCAGATGGGGACGATGAGGACGAAGAATCGGATGCTGATCGTAGGGGGGACCGGCGGGACAGGGAGCTGGTTTGCCAGCTACTTCAAGGATCACGGCTTTTTGGTCTCGGTCTGGGGGCCGAGCGGACGGGTCGAGGTGGCCGAACGCCTAGGGGTGAGGTTTGCCAGCGACCTGATGGGGGAGGTTTCTGAGAGTGATATCGTCCTTCTGAGCGTCCCCATCAAGGAGACGGCCAGGGTCGTCGAGAAGATCGCCCCTTGGATGAAACCGGGAAGCCTGCTGATGGACGTCACATCCCTCAAGTCCGAGCCGATGAGGGCGATGTTGAGGTGGGCTCCAGAGGGTGTCGAGATCCTGGGAACCCACCCCATGTTCGGTCCTACCATACCCCACATCAGGGGCCAGACGGTGATCCTAGTCCCGGCGGAGGGACGGTGCGATGCGTGGCTATCGCCGATGGAGGAGATTTTTCGAAAGGACGGCGCCCGCGTGGAGGTGCTGGGGGCCGAAGAGCATGATCACATCATGGCCGTCGTCCAGGCCCTGACCCACTTCGCCTACATCTCCATCGGGTCTGCCCTGGAGTCCCTCGACTTCGATGTGGCCCACTCCAGGCGGTTCATGAGCCCCGTCTACGAGATCATGATCGACTTTGTTGGACGGATCCTCGCCCAGAGCCCAGAACTTTACGCCAGCATCCAGGAGAACCCCGAGGCGAAACGGGTGAGAGAGGTCTACATAGAGGAGTGTAAGAGACTTGCAATGCTGGCCGATGCTGGCGACCTAGCGGGCTTTCAAGAGGCGATGAAATCGGCCGCCGACCACTTCCAGGGGACAGAGGAGGCCCTGGCAAGGTCGGATAAGCTGATCAGCCTATGGATAGACAATCGAGAGGGAGGACGGCGGGGATGAGAGCTGCCCGAAGTAGGGGGCTGAACCGATCGGCCTCGAGATTAGAAATATATCCCTTCGGTGAGAAATATGGTCGGTGGTGGTAGAAGAATGAACTCGGACGGCAAAAAGCCCGACAAATCTGAACCAGAGATCCCAAGGCCGGCCTGCGCCTGTTCCCTCAACCCCCGCCGCTCCTGGACCGTCGTCTTTCTGGGGATAATCCTGGTAATCCTTGCCGTTGCCCTCGACCTCTCCCTTGAAGCCGTGCTGATCATAGGTCTGATACCCATCGCGGTCCTGGTGGCCTCTGCCATGAGCGGCCGAGGGAGGACTTGACGAATCCAAATCCAAAGCCAGGCCAAGCCCAAAGCTCGATGAAGGCCGCGCGCCCCCTTCACAAACCGGCCAGGGTCAGGCCGCGGCCCAGTGCCGGCTCAGCCCCCGTAGAGCCTCGTTCTTCGCCTCGAAGAGGTCCCGGGGCTCAAAGCCGCAGAGGCTGCAGACCTTCTCCAGAGGGAGGTTTCTGACCAGATCGGCCATGAATTCAGTCTTCAGGGTCATCACCTCTTCTGAGGATCGAGCCTCCCGGACCCCGCGCTGGAACCGGTCGGCTAGGTCGATCACCTGGTCGGCCTGATCTCCAAGGGCTACTCGGATCTCTTCTGCTGGAATCGAGGACCTCGCCAGGAACTGACCCTGCCGGAGGTCCTTGACCGCTCTCACAAGGTCGTAATGGGCTTCAAGAGCCTGGTCGTAGAGGGATCCTGCCTCGGTGCACCGACCGTACTTGGCCGCGTATTCGCAGTCTCGACAGTCCTCGGAGCCTGGACGGTGAAGGGCGCAGAAAGGGCAGTAGACCGGGCTCATGGGCAGGTACGCCAGCATCTCCAGGGTTGACATCTCAGCAAGCTCCAATACTTCCTCTGCTCCACCGGCGGCGGCAATGTCTGCCTGTAGGTCCTGGGCGAGGACCGTGTACCGGTCGGCCACCTCCTCCAGGGCGGATCTCACGCTCTCTGGCGGGGCTTGAAAATTTCGATCGGGGATCATCTCGTCTCTCCTCCTCTCTGGAAATTAGGCCTCCAATCGGATTAAAGGATTCCCTCGGGCGTTGCGGATGCCCAGAAGGACGAAAAATTGCGGAAAAGCTGGACGGATAAAAATGATCGCCGGGAGGAGATGACACCCTCCCCCGGGGGCGACGGCCTGCGTCGAAGGTCATCAACAATTCAATTCATCGTTTTCCAGTCACTGGAGCCGCGTACCCCAGTATCTTCGGGTTTATGCCGGCAGAGAGCTGGTGGACGTCGGTGTACCCGCCAGTTGTCTCATCGACGGTCTTCGTCTTGGGCTGGACCTCGGTCTCAGAACTCTGCGGAATCTCTGAGCTTGCCGCAGTCACCAGGGCGGAAGAGTAGGATTGAGCGGCAGCCACGGGCGCGTAACCCGCGGCGTCGGCGCTGGTCCTCATCCCGGCAAAGGCGCCACTGGCCGTCTCTCCGAGGCCGTCGATCTGGAAAAAGCTGCCTTTAACGGTCTCACCGGTTGCAGTTCCCTGCATCCCGGTGACGGTCAGGACGTCTCCTGTGGCTGAGAGCGTGCTGATTTCGATTCTATCCCCATAGATCGATCCAGTGAGGACGCCGTTCCACGGCTCGGGCTTCTCGGATTTTGCAGCGCCCCAGATCGAGCTCTCCGACTGGTACAAGACGGCTGTCATCTGGCCCGCATCCTCGAAGCTGAAGGTCCAGATCCCCTCAAGGTTCAAGGTCTCGGCAGATGGAGCGATATCAGTTCCGTCGGCGTTCTCCGAGCCGTTGATCACATCCTCTGCGAGAGACGATCCACACGCTGACGTCAATAAGATTAAGATCGATAAGCATATCTGATTTGTCTTCATACTAACCCCTTCGTTTTGATATTACTTCGGCCGCGAAACTTTCCCCACCGTTTGCAGCCTTCCAATGACCCACCCTTCTGGGTAGATAAGCTTTCAGGTCTCGGTTCTTCGCCCGTCTTGAGCTATTGTTTAACGCAGCCTCATCGGAACCTTTGCATTCGGTTCTATCAAATGGGAAGAATGAAATCAGATCTCGCATCTACAGCTTGCACGCCTTTTCGTCCTGCTGGCTCTTTTTCACCAGGTAGTAGCCGGCCGAAAGGGATACGATGATCACTCCGATCCCGATAAGAGTCATGCTGGGAAGGCTCTTTACGTCCAGGATTATGACCTTCCGCGCGATTGCGATGATCGCCACCAACAGGACCACCTGGACGTTGATGACGTTCTCCTCGAGATAGATCTTGAAGGTTTCGAGAAGCTCGATCCCGATCAAAACGAGGAGGAAGTATCCGAAGATCTCCAGGAGCTGGTCGATGTTGAGCAGGATCAGGGGCGGGGAAACTGCGTCTATGATGATGATGTAAAATAGCTCGACCGTGGCCAAAAGCACCACCAAGGCCATCATCCAGGTGAGAACTATCAGAATCGCGTTCTGAAACTTTGTCAGCCACTCCATCATGGAAATCCTCCAGTTTCAAACTCGCCCTCGGCGAATCTTCCCTTTGATCTTCGATCATTTTTGTGGTTCTTATCTGAAGTACCTTCTGGTGGTGTACTTGAAGTAGACCACAAGCCCCAGGGTCAACGTCGTCAGAGAGACGAAGTTGGCCACTATCAAAGGCGAGTTTTGCAGATGCAGGCCGTAAACCATCCAGAGAAAGACCCCGAGCCCCAACTGAACCATCATGAAAAGGCTCACGTCGTCCACTGACTTCGTTTGTACCATCTTCACAAGCTGCGGCACAAAGCCGAACATCGTCAGAGTCGCAGCTCCATAACCTATGATTTCCCAGTCCATTGACATCGATCTCTTTGAAATTGAACCTGCCGACCGTCGCCGGCTCTTCACCACCCGGATATAACCGGTGGCTCGTTAATCCGGTTTTCGGTGCTCTTCTAACCGTGCCACCAGGGCCGGAAAGCTTATTATCAAGATATTTGATCTTTTGTCAAGAAATGTTGATTTAGATTTGGAGGGTCCATGAATAATTACCAGAGAATGATTTCCGTGCTCCTCTGTTTCTTCCTTCTCTATTTATCGGGATGCGGCGCAGAGATGGTGACGATCGTCGATTACACCGAACGATCGGTGGACGTTCCCCTCCCTGTGGAGAGGATAGTTTCACTATCGTCCCCAGCCTCGGAGATCGTCTGCGCCTTGGGTGCTGGCGATTTGATAGTAGGCCGAGGCTCAAGCTCCGTCTTTCCTCCCCGCCTTGAAGAGGTGCCAGTCGTCGGCAAAAGCTCCCGCACCTCCGACATGGAGCTGATCTTAGAGCTTCGTCCAGATCTCGTGATCGCCGACACCATGCTCTCCGAAGACGACCGCAAGACGATGGAGTCCGTCGGAATCCCGGTCCTTGAGGAGAGCTTCGTCGATCCTTCGAGAGTGACCGAGGTCGTCAGAAACCTCGGCCTTGTTCTTGGAGAGGAGGATCGAGCTGATGATCTGGCGGGTTTCATTGAGGGGTACCAGGACGTCATCGGGGATAGGACGGCTGGCCTCGGCGAGGATGATATGCCCCTCGTCTTTCTGGAACGGGAGTGGACTTACCATACAACATCCAAAGGGACCTCGTCTCACAACCTCGTGGTCATGGCGGGGGGCAGGAACATCGCCGCCGAGGAGTCGGTCGAGTATCCCACCGTCAGCCCCGAGTGGGTGGTGGAAAATGATCCCGACGTAATCGTCCGCCTCCTCTGGGCGACGACCGGAGAATTCTTCCCCGAGGACAAACTGAAGAAGACCAGAGACGAGATCGTCTCAAGGCCCGAGCTTGCGGGCGTCAGGGCCGTCAAGGACGGACGGGTTCACGTCCTCAGCAGCAAGACGAACAGCGGGATGCGTTCGATAGTGGGGGAGCTTTACCTCGCCAAGTGGTTCCACCCCAATCTCTTCGAAGACATCGACCCGGTGAAAGTGCATGAAGAACTGATCCGCGAGTTTTACGGCCTCGATCTGAACGAGGTCTACGCCTATCCGTGATCGACGGACGCGTCCGTTCATCCCGACTGGACGGGCGTGCTCTCCCCTTTTCACGTTCCAGACCAATTTTTGTCCCGCCACAGAAAGCAGCTCATTTCAGGAGGCGGCTTCGACCTCCTAAGAATTACACAATATTGACCGAAATTCTTATTAATTAATAAACAATTTCAGTATTTACATGAGACGAGCCAGAGGGAGGCACCTATTTTGAATAAAATTCCATTCATTTCGCTTTTAACCATGTGCTTATTCCTGACGTTGGGGATGGCGGACGCCGCCGATTATCCCCTGACCGTCACAGACTCTGCGGGAAGATCTGTGATGATCGAAGCCCCGATCGAGAAGATCGTGGTCTTGAACTCCGATGCGGCCGAGGCGGTCAGCATCCTCGGCGAGACCGACAAGATCGTGGGAACGACGGACAGCGTTCCCAAGTACAAGGCCTACTACTTCTCAGACGTCATGGGCGGCTGGGAGATCGTGGGGACCTGGAAGGAGTTCAACTACGAAAAAATAGCGGACCTGGCCAGGGATGATGACGGAGAGATAGGACCCGGGATGCTGGTGATCTGCTACGCCAACAAGGCTGCAGAGGTGGAGGAGAACCTGGGACCTTTCGAGAAGATCGATATCGTGGGCCTCGACCTCTATAACGCCGAGACCCTGGAAGAGGAGATGACCGCCCTCGGAGAGATCCTGGACCGAGAATCTGATGCCGAAGATTACAACGACTGGGTCAGCGAGAAGAAGGCCGACGTTGCAGAGGCGGTCTCAGGGCAAGAGAGGCCGAGGGTTTACGTCGAGGGAGGGTCGATCGGCGAGCTTGGGTCTCTCTGGACCTACGGCCGAGAATCTTCCCTGAACGATATGATCTATCTCGCCGGTGGCGAGAACGTGATCGATGTGAATGAAGCAAACCCCAAGGTGGACTGGGAGAGCGTCCTCGCCCAGATGCCCGAGGTGATCATCAAGGTGCCCGCGGCCACAAACCAGCTCGGCTGGAGCAACGCCACCGAGATGGAAGTTCTCATCGAGGATATCCAGAGCCGCCCTGGCGCTGACGCCGTCCCTGCCACGGAGGATGGCAGGGTCTACGTGATCTTCAGGGACACGACCCTTGGGATGGGTGCTGTCGTCGGCCTCACCTACTGGGCCGAGATGATCCATCCAGAGGCCGATCTCGATCCTGAGGAGGTCTACCGGGAGTACCTTGGGATGAGGGGGCTTGACTACCCTGAGGAGAACTTCTTCGTCCGCCCGGAGATGTGAAAAAAGCTGGGCAGGACTATCGAGATAGAATCTGGAAATTGGTTGTGCGTTGCAGTTCCTGGGGCTGCAGCGCAACACGTCTTTCGACATCATTCCAACTTACCCTGCCACCAAATGCCTTATTTTTCCTTTCAACTTCCAGGATCGGTCCGTTCTCTCTTCAGTTCCACCGAACCCGTTTGGATCTGAGGTCATATCTCCAGGACCTTCGACATTTTCTCCCGCCAGGCCTTGACGTCCTCGGCTGTGAGAACGTCGATCGACCCGCCCTGGAAGCTCCCATTGGTCTCGCCCAGCCTCTCCTCGATCCAGCCCTCCATTTCGAGGTAGGCGGCCTTCAGGTCCTCGATCACATCAGGGTCGGCCTCCCAGAGGCCGCGCTGGTTCGCCTCCAAGAGCCTTCGCCCGATCTCCTCCATCGCCCAGGGGTTGTTTTCCTCGAAAAAGTGCCTCATTTCCTCGTCGAGGACGAAGGTCTTGGCGATGTCGTCGAAGACCCAGTCGTCGACCTCTCGGGTCGTCGCCTCCCATCCGTAGACCCGGCCGACACGCTTCGATATGTCGCCTGCGCCCTTGTAGCCGTGCCGTTTCATCCCCTCGACCCACTTGGGGTTGAGAAGCTTCGTTCTGACGACCCGGCGAACCTCGTCGGCGAGGCTTCTTATGGCCACTTTGTCCCGGTCTCTCGTGTCGCCGTAGTAGGCTGAAACGTCCCTTCCCGAGACCTCTCTTGCGGCCACGGTGAGGCCTCCGTGGGTTCCGAAGTAGCAGCAGCACCCGAAGAGATCGTACTCGTCGGTGGCGGTCTTGTTGAAGGTCATCTCGACGCTTTTGAGTTGCGAGACGAGCCTCTCGTGGGACTCCTCGCCGAAGACGCCCTTGCCGTAGGCGTAGCCGTTCCAGTAGATGAAGACGTCCGAGAGGTCCTTCTCCTTCTCCCAGGCCGAGGCGTAGACCGCCAATTTCACGCCGTTCCCGTAGGTTCCAGGACGGCTAGCAAAGATCCTGGGTCCCTCGCCCTCTTCAAGGACGTGCTTTCTCACGTAGTTATCCTCGGGGCTCTCATCGAGAGATGCGACCTCTCTTATCGCCTCGTCGAGAAGCTCGATGCAGTTGTAAAAGCAGTCTCTTGTGATCCCGCTCACCCTGACGGTAAGATCGATCCTCGGCCTATTCAGCTCCTCGATCGGGATCACCTTGTAGCCTTTGACCGATCCTCCCTTCCAGATCGGCTCGACGCCGAGAAGGTGCATCATCGAGGAGAGCTGCTCGCCGTCGGCCCACATGATGTCGCTGGCCATCCAGAACATTGCGACATTCTCGGGGATATTGCCGTGCTCCTCCCTGTACTTCTCGATGACCCCTTCGGCCAACTTCCGGCCAACCCGCCAGGCCCCCTCCGTCGGGACCCGGGAGGGGTCGAGGGAGTAGAAGTTTCTCCCGGTGGGGAGTACCTCGGGCTTTCCTCTGGTTATGAGTCCCGAGGGGCCGGGCTCGATGTAACCACCGTCAAAGCCGCGGAAGAGTGCCTCCATCTCCGTTGAGGCCTCGATTCTTCCCGAGATGTCGAGGACCCGGTCCCTCATGGCGAGGATCGAGCCCTCGTCCCGATTCCGAAGCCGGTTCCCAAGGACACTCTCCGCGGCGAGGGTCCCGTCCTCGCCTTCGATGAATTCCGCTATCAGCCTTTTCGAGAGGGCGTCGACCTCCATCAGGTCATCGACCCCGGCCTCTGAGAGGTCGATACCCAGAAGGTTCGAGACGAACTTTCTCATCTCCGAGTCGTAGCGGAGGATCGAAGCGATCAGCTCGACCTTCTTTTCTTCTTTTGGCCTCTCATCGAAGATGTGCATCCCGTCCGGGATCTGGGTGTTGTAGATCTCCGAGATCTTCTCGTGGGCGAGGTCGACGACCTCATCGAAAGAGACACCTCGATCGAGGAGGGCCTCTAGCTTCATCTCCTCGGAGAGGTTTGTCTCCCTCAAAAGGTCGAGGATCAGGTGCTCGAGGGCGTGGGCTCTCGCCTTTTCTGAGACTCTCGTCCTCTTGTACTCGGAGATCTTCTCCTCGAGATCCTTCAGCTCGCCGTAGAGGCCGCTTTCGGTCATCACCGTCTGCATGTGGTCGACGAGGACGGCGTAGCTCCTCCTCTTTGCGATCGTCCCCTCGGGAGGGTTGTCGGAGTTGTAGATGTAGAGGTGGGGAAGGCTCCCGATGGCGATGTCCGGATAGCAGGCGTCGGAGAGAGCGACCGATTTACCCGGCAGAAACTCGAGGTTCCCGTGGGTTCCGACGTGGACGACGACGTCGGCTCCGAAATCCCTCTCGAGGTAGCTGTAGGTGGCGAGGTACTGGTGGGGCGGCGGAACCTCGGGGTCGTGGAGGATCTTGCAGACTTGTCCGTCGCACCTGGCCCCTGCGCAACCTCTCTTCGGCTGGACGCAGACGACGGCGTTCTCGTAATTGACGCCCGTGATAACGATCTTTCCGTCGTGGACCATGGCTGCGGGAACGCCGTCCTTCTCCTCACCGGGAGGCTCGCCCCAGGCTTCGCAGACCTTTTGCCTTGCCTCTATCGGAAGAGTATCAAACCACCGCTCGTAATCCTCCCGACTCAATAGGGCGAGAGCCCCACCCTTGCTCACGATCTCCTCGACGGAGGTCCACCTGAACTCCGAGATCGCCTTCCGGTCGAGGATCGTCTTCACAAGATCTGCCCCGTTTTCAGGGGGGCTCGTGATCGAATAGCCAGCGTCCTTCATCCGGTTCATTATCCTCGCCAGGCTCTCGAGGGAGTCGAGGTTGGCGGCAGATCCCACCGAGGCCTCCACCGAGGCGCAGGGGTTGTTGTGGAGGATGAATGCGACTCTCCTCTCAGAGGCCGTTTTCTCCTTGAGGCGAATCCAGTTTCCGATCCTTGCAACGATCCGCTCCACCCTCTTATCGAGGGCCCGGTGTCTCTCGAACTCGGCCCCGTCGAGACGATCGGTCGTCGCAACCCCGGCGATGATCGGCTCTATTGCCCCCTCGAACTCGGGCATGGCGACGCTCCAGCCCACCTCGCTGCTCTTCATCCCGTGAATGTCGGCCCGCCACTCCTCTTCGGTGGCGTGATAGACGGTGAGAGGATGGAAGACCGGAACGTTCAGCCTTTTCAAGACCTCGCGGGAGGCGTCGACGTTCCCCGCGTGGAATATCGACTGCAAGTTGATCACAGCGTCTACTCGCCCAGAAAAGAACTCCTCAGTCACCTCACCGCTCGATTTCGCTGAGAGGTCCCGGTCGCCCATCCCGAAGCAGAAGGCGGGGATCACGTCGAACTCCTTTTCAAGCTCACGGACGAAGGCGTCGACCATTTCGAGGTCGCCGTTCGCCCAGTAGGTCCGGAAGAATAGGAGGCCGACAGTGTGGTCGTGGCGGGGACTTCTCCAGGCGAGGTACTCCTCGATCGACTCGAAGGCCTCCGGGGCCTCGGGGTGGTAGATCCCCTGCCAGAGCCTCTCCTCGGGAAGATCGTACCTGAAGTCGAGTTCCAGGAGTTCATTTCCCAAGTACTTCAACATGTTCTCCGCGTTTGCAAGGCCGCCGTAGACGATGTACTGGTTCGTAGTCGCCACGATCTCAAGAGAGACGTTCGATATCGACCAGTGTGAGGGGTCCCGCCCGAAGGAGACTACCGGGACCGACCCATCAAGGCTCTCGGCGATATCATCCCAGGGGCCCTCATGGGAGGGGTGGAGGAGGACGACGTCTGCCCCTTCGAGAAACTCGCGGCATTGAGCGGCCACGTCTTGACCCTCAAGATCTGAGGTGGTGGCCGCCTTCAGATCTATTCCCAGGTTCTTTGCGGCCTCCAGGAGGAGGGCGACGTCGCTGGCCCAGGTTATCGATCTAACTTTCATAGCTCAACCTCCTTGAAAGCCGGTTAGATCTCCGGGCGGACGAAGACGCGTTCGCCTGGGTATTCGAAGTCCAAACGGGCCAGGTACTCCTGGTGGACCATTTCGGGGTCCAGGTCTACTTCGGGATGGAAGATTCTGGACCAGTAGGTGAGACCGACGACGCTGTCGAGGCCAAAGTGCATCCCCCAGTAGCAGACGTAGACCTTTCCGTTCTGGACCGCAGAGATCTCCTCTGCGCCTGGCCTTGTCATGATCTCGCTTCTCTCGGCCTCAAGCTCAGAGACGTCGCTCCACCCCAGATCTGAGATGGACTTGATTTTGAGGATAACGTCAGGGTTCTCGGATACTACCCACTCCCAGTCGACCTTTGGGTACTTCACGAGGTCGCTTCCGATGTTCTCACCTCCGGCGATTCTGCATAGGTCGTTTAAAGCTGAACCGTCCCCATAAGAGCTGAGGGATCCGATGCCGCCCTTGGAGCTCGACTCGATGTAGACCTTGGGGGTAGGCAGCCCCTCGACGGCGGACTTGACCTCATCCTCCTTTCCATCGCACCATTCGCAGTAGGCCTCGGCCTCTTCCACCCGTCCGAGCAGGATCCCGAGCTTTCTGATCTCGTCCTTCAAGGTCTCCTGCTTGTATAGGTCTAGCCCGACGGCAGTTATGTTTTCGAAGGGGGCTAGGCCCCTCTCGACGGAATATATGCCGTAGGGAAGGTCAGGGTAGGTGTAGCCGATGACGATTATATTGGGAACGATCTGGTCGGAGTCGCCCATGGCCAGAGACCCGATCTTCTCGTAGTCAAACTCCTTCCAGGTGCCTACTACCTCACAGTCCAGAAGATTCGGGAAGAGAGCGGGCTTTTTCGAGATGCTGTCGGTCACCCCGACGATATCCTCCCCTGCGCCGAGCATCTCGACCGCTTCAGCGGCATCGGTGTTCAGAACGATGATCCTCGCTACCGACATCTCAACCGTCACCGTCCTCCCTGCCGAGTCGTTTATAGTCCTAGGATACCCGGTCTCCTCACAGATCGAGGTCGAGGACGCTGACGCAGAGCCAGACCCGGAATCTGAAGCGGTTGCAGACGCAAACGCGGACGTCAGCGATGATAGTAGCAATAGAAACGCCAAAAGCGCACAGAACGACTTTCCCTTCATATTAATACCTCTTTTAAGCCGATAGTTCATCTGATGGATAATAACTATTGTGGTTAAGATGTTATTAATTAAGTAAAATTGATTTCATGATAAATGGGATATTAGTACGATAATTCGTCGGATATACCCAAAGTAGAATTTATATTTTCTATCTATTCCAGCATCTATTGACATGTTAGTCATTAGGTTCCACATTTATGATATATAGTATTATGAATTTACTAAACACTTAGTAATACGAAAAAAGAGTTTATATTATATAATATGCTAACCATCTCGAAGAATGTCCCTTCTAGAGTACTTGATCAGGACGACGATGCTCATGACGGCGGGGGTGATCGTCGCGAACATCGCCATGGAGGCGAACCTCCTCGCTGGCCTGGCGCGACCGATCGGCCTCCTATCCCGCTCATCGAACCTGCCCGAGTGCTGCACGGTCTCGATCTTCGCCTGCATGATCAGCCCTGCCGCCGGAAAGTCCGCCCTATCGGAGTTCTACAGGAGGGGCGAGGTGGGAAAGACCGAAACGCTCCTTTCGATCCTCATCAGCACCTTTCCCGTCGTCCTGGGGGAGTCGCTCTTCAGGGTACAGGCCCCGATAGCCGTCGTCCTTCTAGGGCCGGTCGTTGGCGGGACATACGTCCTCCTCAACCTCTTTTCCAGCTTCATCCAGAGCTTTTCGGCTCTCCTCTATTCGAGGCTCAGGATGACGCCGACTGCTTCCACCGGGACCAGCAATTCCGCACCTGCCACCACGATCAATACTACCAACAAGACCAGCAGGGCGGAGGTGGTTGATGAAGACAAAGAGAAGGGGAAGAGCTCCAGGCTCGATCGAGAGACGGCGATGAAGGGTTTTCGAAAATCGGTTCCAGCTCTCAGAAAGACGATACCGACTGTGGTGGCGACGATGATCCTGATGGACCTGTTGATGAGGCACGGGGCGATCGAGAGCCTCTGCGTCTTCTTCGACCCGGCCCTTCGGGCTCTAGGTCTTCCGGGGGAGTGCATCGCGCCCCTGGCGATGCAGTTCGTTCACTTCTCGGCGGGGTATGCCTCGGTGGCGGCTCTGATGGAGGCGGAGGCCATCACCTCCAAGCAGGTGGTGATCACCCTCCTCGTCGGGAGCATGGGGGTGATCACTATGATCTACGCCAAGTACAGCCTATCGATGTACCTTGCTTTGTTCGGCAAGTTCGGGGCCAGGCTCGCTCTCGTCTCCTACCTCTTCAGCATGACGGCAAAGGTCGTGACGATCTTTCTGGCGCTGATGCTCCTTTAGCCATAACAGATGCCAGCTTATCTTGGAAGGCGTGGAGCTGAAGCTTCAGTTTTCATCGAGCATGCTTTACAAAGTGACCTGGTTTTCTTCCTTATTCAGGCAACAACACCGCATCTTCAACGAATGGGGGAGCAACGCGGTGTTACAGTCCTTTTGTCGTAACGATATCCGATATATCGACGATACCGACAAACTAAATCCTGGAATTTCCATATTTCGTATGCTAGTATCATTATATCTTGCTAATTTAAAGTGAAATTTGACCAATTTTTATGCTTCAATTAACACTAGATATAGGTTTATATAACTAAGTATGATTTACCGTTAAGCGTAAGGAGAGATCAGATGCACCACCTCAAAAGAAGAACCATTCCGTTCACGTCCATTGTTGGTCAGGAAGATATGAAATTCGCCCTCATCCTCAACGCCGTAAACCCCAGGATCGGAGGCGTTCTGATAAGGGGTGATAAAGGCACAGCGAAATCGACAGCTGTGCGCGCCCTGGCCGATCTTTTGGATGATATCCCCGTGGTAGAAGGCTGCCCCTTCAACTGCAATCCCCACAATCCAGAAGAGATGTGCGACCTGTGTTTTGAACGCAGCCAGATGGACCAAGTAGAGGCAACCACGCGCAGAACTCCCGTGATCGATCTGCCGCTCGGGGCAACCGAGGACAGGGTTGTAGGATCTTTGAACGTGGAAAGGGCTATCAAGGAGGGCATTAAAGCCCTGGAGCCCGGGATTCTGGCTGCCGCCAACCGGGGAATCCTCTACATTGACGAGGTAAACCTCCTCGACGACCACGTAGCAGACGTCCTACTGGACTCGGCCGCCATGGGTGTAAACATAGTAGAACGCGAGGGCATCTCCGTGGCCCATCCTTCAAAGTTCATCCTCGTTGGCACCATGAACCCCGAGGAGGGCGAGATCAGGCCCCAGCTTCTGGACAGATTTGGGCTGCAGGTGAATGTAGAGGGCATTGAAGACGTCGATCTGAGGATGGAGATTGCCAAGAGGGCGGAGAAATTTGAGGCCGATCCTGAGGACTTCGCTCAGGAGTTTGAGTCAAACCAGGAAGATCTGAGAAGGCAGATCTTCGAGGCCAAGAAGATCCTGAGAAGAGTAACCATGGATGATGATCTCCTAAGAACTACGGCCTCGACCTGCGTCGACCTGGGAGTCAAAACGCATCGAGCGGAGATTGTAATCACCAGGACGGCCAAGACCATAGCTTCCTTCGAAGGAAGGACGGATGTAAATTCTGAAGACGTAAGAAAGGCCATGGAGCTGGCTCTGGCCCACAGGATGAGAAGCAGGCCCTTTGAACCACCCACGCTGAACAAAGAGCGGCTGGAAGAGTCGATGGACAAGCATCAGGAACCTCAGAAGCAGCAACCTCAGAAGCAGCAACCTCAGAAGCAGCAACCCCAGAATCCGGAGAGGGGTGAGGAGAAACACCAGGAGAGACCCCAGGAACAGGATTCCAATGGCTCTGAGGAACCTTTTCAGGGGCAGGAAAATATCTTCGAGATAGGCGAGCCCATCGACGTGCGGCAGATTAACATTCTTCGCAAAAGGGACAGGACGCCGCGCCGGAAGGCAAGCGGCAGGAGAATGAACACTCTTGCAAAGTCTGGATCGGGAAGGTACCTGCGCCACAGGATGCCTCAAGAGGGAAAGGACATAGCCATCGATGCCACCATCAGGGCAGCCGCTCCATATCAGCGCTTTAGAGAAGGAAGTAACGTCATCAAAGTGCACAGCCAGGACATCCGGGAGAAGGAGCGGGTCAGGAAGACCTCGGTCGTGGTCATGTTCGTGGTGGACGCCAGCGGCTCCATGGGCGCTGTGAGGAGAATGGAGAGCGCCAAGGGCGCGGTCCTCTCCATGCTCATGGATTCCTACCAAAAGAGAGACAAGATCGGCATGGTGGCCTTTAAGGGAAAGGACGCAGAGCTGCTCCTCTCCCACTGCTCCAGCGTGGACCAAGCTCTGAGCAGGCTCAGCGAGCTTCCAACTGGCGGAAAGACTCCCTTATCTGCGGGTCTTTCCAAAGGATTGCAACTCCTGCAAAGTGAGATGAGGAAAGACAAAGAGGCTAAACAGATGATGGTGCTGATATCTGATGGTAGGGCCAATGTCTCCCTTGGAGGAAGCATTAGAGATGAGATTAGAGAGATCTCAGAAAGGACAAAACAAGCTGGAGTGCATACTATCGTGATCGACACTGAGGTGGTGGAGTCGTCGTTCATGGATATGAGGCTGGGGTACTGCAGAGATGTAGCAGAGGCGGCTGGTGGAAGATACTATCCAATATCCTGCCTCAGCCCTGAGGCGCTGTGCAGCATAGTGGAAGGCGAGCAGCAGACACTCTTCGAGAAGAACGCCTGAGCCCAGAATATTTCGGAGAATTTCAAAATTTCGGGGTCGTAGGTGTCGATTATCGAAGAACTGCGATATTTATATAATCCACGATCCCGCTTCGATGCCTACCGATTTGCAATGACAGAATTCAACGAGGAATTCTGAACAGGATGCAATTAGTCTTATTTTGACCAAAATCCTTATTAATTAATCAGTTGATTGGCGCTAAAATGTGTAATTGGTATGAATTAATTTCAATTTGTAATAATTAAGGCGTGTAAATTAATTCTAAATAGCGTTAAAATCTTACTGGTGAGGTGGTATATATGGAGACAAAAAAGTCGTGGATGTTGGTTCTGTCCCTGTTATTTTGAATTGAATACCC
>DUKF01000194.1 GCA_013329455.1 Methanotrichaceae archaeon
CCATTCCAGTCACCAGTAACCGGGAGATGGGTGCTGGCCCCATAGTGGATGGATTTATCGGTAACTCCATCGTTGTCGTAGTTCAGGTACCAATTACCCGAGGACGGGGCAAATATTCCTATCGTGTCCTCCCCCTTCCTACCGAGGTCGATCGCAGCGATCCCGATCGGTCCGGTGAACGATAGACCAGCTCCTGCGGGTGGGAGATCTCCTGCGACCACGGCACCCAGGTCCTCGGGTGCGAGGCCCGGCTCCTCCTCAGGGGGCATATCGCCAGGCTCAAGCCCGTCCCCGGCAGCTTCGGCGGCCGAAATATCACTCATTACTTCAAGCTTCAGGTCCTCAGGTGTGAGGATATCTTCCATCTCGGGAATTTCCCCGACGTGAAGCATCTCCTCGGACGCGGATTCTCCTCCAGGCTCATCGCTCCTGACCCCTGTGCCACCGGCCGCAGGAGGTGCTGCCACGTACCCTGACGAGGTTGCTCTCGCGAGGGCGACGGCGTCCTTGGAGATCGAAAGGCTGCAACCGGCCAAAACTTCGACGTCGTCCTCCGGCCCCAGGATAGGCCAGTACGTGTTGGTGTCGTAGCGCTTTGTATCGTATATCGCATCATTGTTGAACTTCAGCCCGAACATGTTGGCGACCTGGTTTGGCGGCCCCGAAGAAGATACGTGATTTTCACCTATGATGAGCAGCCCATTACCTTCACCTGTGGCGAGCCAGTCGATGTACTCGACCGCCATCCTCTCGTTGTCTTGCAGATGAATGTAGTCTCCGTTTTTTGATGAGAAGAGGTCGCCGTCTCCAGAGGCTATTACTCGACCTTCTCCGACGAAGTCCTTGATCGCAGCCAGTTCAGAGCTGCTGAAGGCGACGGTTGGATCGGCGATGATCACCACGTCGTAGCAGTCCAGCAGGCTCGCTGTCAAGGTCGTTGTGGTGCTACCGTGCACCAGGTAACCGTTAGACGCCAGCAGGTTGCCCCACTGCATGTAGCCATCGGATAAACGGAATTCACCTCCGTAAGCTGGAACGTGCCCCTCGTAGAGGAGGGCCTTGCCCCTTATCTTTGGCTGGTAGGCTATCGCCTGAGTGCCTATCTCCACCTCACCCATCTTTATCTTGAACCAGCCGGCCTCGCCCCAGGTGGTTCCCCAGGAGTTCTTGCAGATCCAGTAGTCATCGAAGCCATCGTCCCCCCAGCCGACGATGTCGATGCAGTGGCCACCAAGCTGAGTGCCGGAGGTGTGGGTGTAGACTCCCCCTGTGTAGTCGTAAAGGTCGCTGTAGACCATCATGTGATTCGGAACTGGCCCTCCGGAGATGATCTCCTGCTTTATCCTGTCGACGTCTACGATCCACCAGTAGTCGCATACCCAGTACCATCCCTCGCCCTTGTAGTCGCGCGACTCCCGGTCAAAGCAGCTATCAGAGCAGGGAACCGTGTCCTGCGCGACGTACGGGAAGCAGGCCTCATCGACCGTCCCCTCGCAGGTGATCCAGTTAGCGGTCACGTCGGAGTACCCACCACTGCAGTCCCCAGGGCTGCACGAAAGGAGGTACTGCTCTGAGAAGTCTGGCGTGAGTCCCGGATTGTCAGCCGCAAGCTTGACCCGCGACTCGACCGCGCCAAGGGCTCCAAAAGCCCAGCAAGACCCGCAAGACCCCTGGTTCTTGATCGGAGTCGTCCAGTCATATCCGTAGGCGGACCTCCAGTCCCAAGATTCCGGCAGCTCTGATGCTGGCAGCACGCCCTCCGAGGGGCCTATTGTCACGATCTCGTGAGGGACGCCATCGGCCTCTGCAGGAAGCGGGAATGCACCAGTCCCGGGGCGCAATTCAGGCGGCAAGATGGATACGGTGTTCAACCCTGCGGTCCAATTGGCGCCTGCTTCAGTTATAGATTTCTGTATTTCTTCAAGCTCTGCGATCCGTTCTGGATACGTATCTATCACGAGCTGTCTATCCTCTGGCGGGAGGGTTAAGAGGAAGTCCTCGATGGCAGCCCAATCTGCCCCAGTTGCAACCACCGCATCCCGCATAGTCATCAGCTCGTTATCATCGGCCGCGGACGCGGCAGGCAAAAAAACCATCGATAAAACGAGCATGGCAAATGCCATTATTGCTTTCCAATTCATTTCCATCACCACTCCTAAACTGATAGTTATATAATTAAGTAAGTAAGTAAGAGATTATAACTTTTGCCGTAATTCGAAGCATTGACTAAAGAGTTCTCAATGTTCTCAGTTTTCTTGTATTATTCAGTTGAATTTTTAGACTAAAAACTTTAAAAGTCACCTATCGGTGGCTACTTGAAACCCTCTTTATTCTCGGAACTATCGTGACCTCCATCGGATCGGACCAACTTGAAGATGCTTCGTGAGTATCCACGGCCCTGACCTTGACGTAATAGACCCCTTCGCTGCTCCAGTTGTGGGATATACTCACATTCACTCCGGATTCTACGAAGCCTGTCTCTGATGTGGTGCCGTCTCCCCAGTCGAAGATGTATTTTACCTGATCTCCCGAATCGTACGAATCCTTGGTTACGTTAGATTCATTCATGGGGCCGCTTTGAGATATCGTAAAAGCATTAGCACTTGGAGAAGTATCTGGGTGACTTAATGCTATGTCCCCCTTGACTATGTTGGATTCTGCTCCGCTTAGTGCCGAAGATATACCATCGGCATCATTTTCAACTGGATTTGATAGGCCAAAAGCTGGCGAGATGAAGAAGACGCTGAGCATCAACGAGCACGAAACGATCATGAAGGCGCCGAGAAAGCGCTTCATTCCATAAAGCACGACCATCTCTGCTAATTTCATAATTACCCCCCCTTGATCAGAAGTAAAGCTACACAATAATTAACTGGAGATCAAGATATATAGATTTTTGTAGATGGGGTGGCCTTGGCGGCCTCGAAGTTATCGCTAGTCAGCTCTCGTCGAAGACGTCCCAGTGTCTTCTGTGCCTTTAAGGCGCTGATCTCTTTGTCCTTGATCTAGAAGATCGAGGCAAAGTCCAGCCCCTTCCGCCTCCTACAGGAATTTGCTGAATTCCTTCTCAACACAAAAAGGCGTTCCGACGGGGTCGGTTTTCAGTTGATGTAGGGGACGCTGGACCTGTCAAAACCCTCCACAAGCTCGATCCTCTCGTTGTCGGGCTTCCACGCGACCTCTGGGTAGACGAGATCCTTCAAAAAGCCGCTGATGTCAGCTGCCATTCTGGTGGACGGATGGTCCTTGCCGAGGGAATCTCGAGTTCTCTCGTATACCTTGGATACAACCAGTTTCTCGTCCAGATATTCGAGGGAGTGGATGTACTCGTGGAGCAGAACGAAAAAAGCGTAGGGCTTGTAAAGCTCGGGCCTTGTCTCCCTGATCCTCCGGAGCGGGTTTTTGTTCATGACTATGACGTTTGAGCCGACGGTGAAAAAACCCCCCAGGAATCCTCGAGGATGGTTTCCGAGGTCAGCGATGCCGAGCATCAGCCCTCCACGGCTCTTTCCCGTGTCCTTCAGGACGACGGCCTTCACCACCTCGAATACGTCTGCCAGGGTATCGGCATCATCGAGTTGGGCATCGAACTCTTTTCCCATCTGAACGCCAGTTGGTCTTCTAAGTATATAATACTAACTTTGGGTTACTATCCATCACTCACTAACCGATACAAAGCAAACTCAAAACAAATTGAATCCGTTTGATATTCGCGTCAGAGCAACCTATATCATCCATAGGCGCTGAACAATAAGCAGACAAAAGCCTTTTTCGTGGTGAGGAAGATGCCTAAAACTTGTATATTCAGACGAATTCTCCGGGCTGAGCTATTTTTTGCGGCAATCCTGATATTCTCTGGCACGGCCCTGGGCCAGTCAGATAGGGTGGAAGGACCTTGGGGAGAGCGAGGGGACGTGCCCGTGGCCGGCGACTTTGACCGGGACGGCTTCCCAGACGACATCGCCGTCTTCCGGCCCAGTCAGAATAACTGGCTCTTTGACTTCGACGCCGACGGCGACACCGACGTCAGCACAAGGATGGGACCCGGTGACGAGGGTGACATGTTCGTTGTCGGCGACTTCGACGAGGACGGCTACGTTGACGACGTCGGCGTCTTCATGCCATCCAGGAGATGGTACTTCGGAACCTTCTCGTACAATTCCGCAACTGGCACCATGGCCTGGTCTTCACCCTTCCCCAGCATAAACTGGGGCCTTAGGGGCGACCTTCCTGTGGCTGGCGACTTTGACGGGGATGGTTACAGGGACGATCTCGGAGTCTTCAGACCCTCCAACCGCATCTGGTATTTCGACTACAACTCTGATGGCAGCACCGATCTTAGGTCTGGGCCCTGGGCCATCAGGGGCGATCTGCCGATCGCTGGCGACTTCAACGGCGACATCGAGTGTGGCGATGTGGGCGTCTTCCGTTCTTCGGACAGGACCTGGTACTTCGACTACGATTCGAACGGAGACACCGATCGAAGGTTCAGCCCCTGGGCTCTAAACGGGGATCTTCCGATATCCGGGGACTTTGACCGAGACGGCTTCTCCGACGACATCGGGGTCTTCAGGCCCTCGACCAGGACCTGGTACTTCAAGTACTCGGATGTAACCTGGTCTCCGCCCGGCATGACTGGAGGGCCGACGCCCGGATACGTCAACGCTTGAGTTTTTCAGGGGAGGAAGAAGGCCTTGACGGCCATCTTCTTTCTCCTTCTTCTTTATTGGGTCCTGATCAGAAATACCGAGGTGTTGTTCACAGGAGGCTTCGGCCTGATCCTGAGACATTCCTTAAGTTCTGGAGGCATATGTGGTGCAGACTCCATGTCCAGAAGCCGCCTAAGCCCCTTTTCATAGACTCGATAAGAGACCCTCGTCCCAGGGGCGAGAACTTTCCCCAAGCGGCGGAAGATCTCCTCCTTTGGTCTGGCCTTGGCAGCCACCATTACCAGGTCGCACCTTCTATCCAGGGGAAAGGAAAAGTGGTCACCTACGTGGATCTCGATCTGGGAAGACAGGTCCAGACAGTCGAGGACCTCTCGTGAGAGCTTCGCCCACTGCGGCACCTTCTCTATCCCGATGCCCATCAAACCGCATTCGCTGCAAAGAGCGATCAGGCTGAGGGGAAGAGGCCCGCTTCCGAGGAAGGCGACGGTCTCTCCGGATTTGAGGGCCGCGCCCCTCTTCTCCGCCTCTGCGAGGAGCAGGTAGTTCGGATAGAAGGTGAAGCTCTTCAGAACTGCCCAGGGGTCCGGGCTTTCGAGGATCGATCTTGCCGCTTCCACCTCCAGCCTCAGTCCAAAGACGTTTCTGAGCCTCGATACACCCTCTCTCACCTCTTTGAGACGGGGATCTTGAAGAAGCCTTTCCACCACCCTTTCTTCGACCTTTTGGGCTGCAAGGGCGTCGAGACGCCCGAAAGCCTCTTCCAAATTTTTAGACTTCGAGATGAATATCTCGTCATAGCTCTGGTCCTTGATCGAGGCGTAAACCTCCCGGAGGGCGGAACGCGCCGACTCTTCAGATATTCCGGCCATCTTCTTCCAGCTCCAAAACCACCAGAGTGTTGTTGACCTTTCCCTTGGGGATTATCTCCCTCACCTTCCTGAATCCTTTTACGTCCTCAGGCTGAACCGGCCGGTAGAGGACGGCTCGCATCCCCGAGTAGGTCCGGTAACAGACCTTGCGCGGCCCCTTCTCCCTCAGAATGGAGCCGATCTTCTGAAATATCCTCTTCTTGGGCTCGGCCAAGGCTGCCACCAGAACCACGTCCCACTCGATATCCTCGAGCCCTGATTCGCCACCCTCGACTATGGAAATTCGGCTCTCCAGGTTGAGATGCCTGACGCAATCTCTTGCGGTCTCGACCGCCAGGGGATCGTTGTCCAGTCCAACAGAGCTGATCCCGTAGATGCGGCCCAGGAGAATAGGGGTTATTGGAAGAGGACCGCATCCAAGGAAGGCAAGAATATCGCCCGAAGAGAGGTTTGCGGCCTTCACCTGATTTTTGATCAGGGCTCTGTACCTTGGGTAGAGGGGAAAGGATCTCAGCACCAACCAGGGTTTTTCAGAGCTCAGGAGCTCTTTTGCGAGATGGAACTCGTGATAGTCGAAGAAGGCCGAGTAGCAGGACCTGATGGTGGGAAGAACCCTCTTTATCTCTTCGTCTTCCAGGATCAATTCTGCCAGGCGGTCTCCCACTTCGAGGTGGGCAACCTCGTCCAGGTCTTGGTAGAGGGCGTAGAGCTCTTCTGGCGTCAGGGACGAGAGACTCTCTTGGTTGTGGATCTGGATTTCATCGTAGAAATTCAATATGTGAGATTTGATCGTCTCAAAGCTACGGCTGCAGTCCAGACAACAGCCAGAAAACTCCTTTGCCAGAGGTAGGTCATCTGCGATCGCCTGCTCTATTCGCATCAGGTGTAAAGTGAATTTCAGTCGATTTAAGGTTTTCGAGATGTTATTTTGCCATTTATCTGATATTAAGTAAAAGTTTAAGCTTACTATTTAACACTGATTGCTCAGAGCTATTAATCTCTGATCTCATCTATGCCTCCCCTCATCAATCAAAGCTCGGTTGAGGTGGGCTGACCCGGATCACTTCTTCGGGACAAGCATCTTGCGCCTCGCTCAGGCATTCCTCAAATTGATCTGGAGCCGAGCCCTCGTCAAGCTTTCCAGCAATCCTGTACTTCTCGGCCACCATGCTCCAGCCGTCATCAGGATTTTCCTCAAAGAATTCTGGGCAGCTTCCCCAGCACTGGCCGCAGCTTATACAGCCCTCCCGTTCTATCGTTACGATAATCATAAGATCACATTCTGGACGCAAGGCCTTTTAAAATGCGAATAACCGATCTTCGCCTTCCATAACGTCTTCAACCAGCCTCTCGTAAAAGTCTCCCAGAATCTCCACATTCTTCCTGGCCACGATCCCCCTCGCAGCCACGTCCTCTTTGCAGGCGTATATATCACAGGATGGCGGAAGGAGCGAGGCTTGGTTCAGCAGGTGATAGACGCCGTCGCCCACCAGGTACAATCTCGCTTTTTTTGATCGGGCCAAAAGCTTCAGGCAGAGCTCAGACCTCGGGCTTTGAGGAGATTTTGTCAGTAGGAAAACGCATGTTGATTTTGAACCCATCGTCGTCCCCCTCTAAAGCAGGATAAGGCAGTCTGAATCTTCGATCGCCTCAAGGAAGTCACCCTCGTCGGCCAGCTCCACCATCTCGATCAGCTCCTCCTCAAATAGCCCCCTTTTCACCACCGAGAACTCGTGAGCCAGAACCCTCAACTCGCCGTATACGTAGAGGATGTCGGCGAGGTTTGGAACCCCTAGGCCCTTGGAGTTTTGATTTGCCAGGGCAAGGTACGCGCCGTCGCCGTAAAGCCCCAGAGTCACTTCCATCCTCCCGAGGCTCACGGCCGCGGCGTTAATGATGCCGAAAGCCTTCTCGCTCCCGTAAGGTGCGGAATCCAAGAGGTAAAAGGCAGATCTCATCGGCATAGACAAATCACCTTGTCACTTTTGCTCAGCATCTCGGGAAGATCGTAAAGGCTGGAGATTTTCGGCCCATCATAGTAATCTTTGCAGGATCCGTCTTCGTTCGCAAAATAGCCCCTGGCGGCAGCACATCTGGAGCAGGCTCTTATGACCGCCCCCCTTTCTGTGAGATCGGCGAAAAGCTCGCCCTCGTTGGCAAAGAAGGAGGGATTCTGCCCTTCGCGGGGCATGTGGACCGCGTCAAGATAGAGGAATATGTTCACATGATACCGTTTCAGGGCGGCATCAGCGATCTTGTAGGCGATCTGTGCATACTCGGAGATGTAAGGGCCGTCGGCGAGGATGATGGTAAGCGTCTTCAAAAATGCCTCCGATTCCTCCGGTTCAGATGTACTCGGCGAGGACTTTGAGATGTTCAAGGTTTTGCCTGTACTTCGGCTCCTTTAGAGGTGCACACAGGTCCAGGGAGACCTCCCCAGCCATGAGCCTGATGGCGAAGGAGTAACAGCTCTGCTCGCCGCACTCGCCGCAATCGGTCCGGGGCAGATACTTTCTTATCTCCAGGGGGTCGACCTTGACCCTCTCCCGGGGTACTGGAGTGACGCCTGATTCTATCGCCCGGTTTATCGTCGTCCTCAGGTCGTCGAGAATCTTTTTTGCCTCGTCCTCGTCTTTGATCATCGTCATGGTGACCTTTCCGGATCCGTAGACGGTGATCAGGATCTCCCCTCTCTGGATCATCAGGGCACCGATCTTTCCCGAATACCTGCCTCTTGGAAAGAGAGGCTCCAGGTGCTTGAGGGATCCGGCCAGGGGCGGTGCCATATTGGCAATGGTCCTGAACTTCGTCGAATCGGCTATGCAGGGGATCAGCTGCCTCACCTCTGCGATCTCCACCGGTTTTGCCTTGGAGAGGTCTGCAGCCTTCTGTGGCCCTTTCTCCGATTTCTCCTCCATAAAATTCTTGCCGAACTCGCTAAGGCTCGCATTCCCATCCTTGATCTCGAGCAGGCCAGCTTGTTCCAGTATCTTGAGATGGTAGTCGAGCATCGATTTGCCGACCGCCTCTCCGATTTCTTCGACCGTTCTATCGCCATTTGCCAATAGGCTCATCATCTTTCTTCGAGGGGCGTTGGCCATGGCGTTGCTCACCATCTTGATATCGTCCGGTTTTCCCGGCATTTTCACCACCTACCAGAGTTTGTAACCGAAGTATCGGGCTGCAAAGACCAGCCCGGTGATTATTATCATCACCCCGAAGGCTCTGACGACCCACTTTCCGATGACTAAGTACTCCTCGCCCACCTTTCCCCCAAAGGACCTGGTGAAGGTGGATATCGGGATTATGGGAACGCCGTGGCCCAACCCGAAGACAAAGAGCATCAGCCCTCCGGTGATGGGCGATATATCCTGAGACATCAGCCAGATCAGCGCCGGAAATACCAGGGAGATGGCGCAGGGAGCCCAGCCCAGGGCGAAGAAGACACCCAGGGTGAAGGCCCCGATGAAGGTCGAATACTTGAATAGGCCGATGGAGATGTTAACGACCCTCTCCATGAAGCTCTTCTTATCCCTGAACTCCTCTTCCTCTCTTGAAGGGAGTCGGGACGTTATCGGCTCGATGATCTCGCCTACGGGCTTGAATACGTTTATCCCCAGAACCACCAGGAGGGCGCCAGCCGCGAGATCGAAGAACCTCGAATCCCTGACAAATACCCCCATGTTGGATATGAATAGGCCCACGACGAAGAAGACGAGGGCCATCCCAAGGGTGAAGGCGATCCCGATCATCAGTCCCTCTCTTGACGAGGACCCATAATCCTGGTCATCTGTCAGGACCTTCTTCTTGCGAGAGGTCATGATGTAAGATAACATGGCTATGAGAAGCGCAAGAGAGCAGGGCGAAAAGGATGTGATGATCCCGAGGGCGAACATCCCCAGAAACGATATCTTCTGGATGGATACGCTCCCTTCCATCTCGAACCATTCACCTCGTTCCAGGGACTCGATCTTGGATTGGAGGGTCTCAGCGTCCTGGATTCCGTCGATCTCTCCTCGCCCAAGCTGGTAGACGTGGTAGACGCCCACCACCATCCCTTCTCTGTCGATCAGCAGTATAGTGGGGTTGGAGAACCCTCCCTCGAAGTTGGTGTAGTCGACATACTTGCCTGCGATATCGTAGGGCTCGAACTCCTCGGCCCAGATCCAGCTCACGTTTGCGTTCCACCAGCTATCGACAAGAGTTTTGCCGTCCTTGGAGAAGGGGTTCTTCCTCACGTTCAGGGTTATGAGGTTCACGTTCGGATTATTTTCCTTCAGCCGTTGAAGCTGGCCTATCTGGGCTTCAAGGATCTTTTCGCACTCGACGCATAGCGGGCTCTCAATGTTCGTTATGTGAAGGACCACTACCTCTCCCTTGAAATCGCTCAGGGAGAAGTTGCCGCCGTTGAGGTCAGCGGCTCTGAAGTCAGGCGCCAGGATCAGTTCCTCTGTCGAGCCTGAAGTTGAGTTATAAGAGAATACGGCAATTAAAGCAACGAGAAGAGTAATGCTTCCAATAATCAAAAAATTTTTGTGATCAGATCTCATCCCCGATCACGCGTCCCAGTTCTCGACATTCTCCTCGTGATAGTCGATGGCGTCCTCGACGTGGGATCTAACCATCTCCTCGCCGCCGGCGGCATCCTCCATGCTGTGCCATCCTACAACGACGTTCCCGTCAGAGTCCTGGACCAGGGTCAGGACGATCGTCAGCGGGATAAAAGGCTTGCCTCCGTTGGGGTCGTAGATGTCGAAGAGCTCTCCCGCTTTCTGGTCGCTGCCGCCTGATATCAGGTTTTCGTATGTCACGTCATCGCCATAGTCTTCCAGGACGGCGTCCACGTAGGACTCCTGATCAACGCAGGCTTTGCACTTTCCAGCACTGTGGTCCAGGACCAGGACAGGCTTTTCTTCCAGGGTGTCAAGGATCCACTGGGGATGGTCGACTTCAGAGCCAGCGTTCGGATGCTGGTCGGGATAGACGGTCCACCAGTCATCGGGTCCGGATCCGACCGAGTATTCTGTTGCCGAGACGACGGCGACGAGGCCGGCCGCCAGAATGATTCCCACAACCAGGGTTGTGAGATGCTTAATCTTAATTAAATGCGAAATGAATACCAACTCCCACTTTTATACTCTATATTTACCCCACTTTTTCTCACACCGTGGATTCGACCACGACTACCTTCTCGTGGCCCTTCAGAGATGACGCATCAATATAGATTGATATCTGATGGTTCAGTCATCAGAGCGTACATCTGAAGTCCGATATTTTGGTGGAGGATATTCGTATATATAGTTGTTGGATTGCACAACGCATTATCCTCATAGAAGCGGTTTAACCCCCTAAATAGACTCCATTAAAGCCGTATCTGAATTCGAAATCGCATCAACATAAGGCATCTTCGGTGTCTTTGAAGAACATATCTAAAGAGAGTCGATATGCTTATATATCGAAATGGTTTGATATGACTCAGGTGAGTCAGTGGGAGACGGCAAGGCGAAATCGTTCCTGAAAAAGCTCTTCAGAGGTGGGTCGAAAGGCTGCTGCTGTTGTGGTCCAGGGATTGTCAGCGTAAGAGACATCAGCGTCGAGGGCTCGATCGTGGGCATAAAAGGGCTTGACGAAACCATCCAAAAATACCAGGATGAGGGAAAGATGCCGGACGACCTGACAGGATACGAGCTTTTAGAGACGCTTGTGAAGATGAATCGCATCAATGAATCGAAGAGAGAGGCTTATCGGGTGGCCCTCTTGAGGGAGTACCATCGGTGCAGTGAGAGCCAGAAGGAGCGATAGGCCCAGATGAAATGCGTTATATGTGGCAAGGAGGCAAGTTCCCTCTTCAAGGTGAGACATCGAGAGAGGGGACGGGTGAAGATCTGCGAAGAATGCTTGGCGGAGGAGAAGGAGAGGCTCCTTTCCTCCCGCGGTTGTTCCTGTTGCTGAGCTGATAGATATGAACGAGGATGTCGAACCCCAGGACCCGTGCGTTGAGAGGTTGGCGAGGCTGACGGGAGATCGGTGCAAGGCCAAGAACGCGGCCCGAAGGCTTCAGACCCTCACCGACAACATAGATGAGTCCGAGCTTGTGGCAGAGGCCGAGATCTTCAAGGCGATGTCCGACCCTTGCAGGCTTGCGATCCTCAAGCTCCTCAGGGAGGGCGAGCTTTGCGTCTGCGAGATCATGACCGCCCTCGATAGACCCCAGTCTTCCACCTCCCATCATCTCTCCATCCTGAAGAGGGCTGGCCTGATAAGGGAGCGAAAGGAGGGGAAGTGGTCCCGCTATCGTCTCTCCGAGGGTGCGGTAATAGAGATGATGAATTTGGCGAAGCTGATGACGAGCCTTTGAGTCAACTAAAGATGATCGCAGGGCGGCTGCTGGTCGCCCTCCTCCTATCCATCAGTAAAAAATGGATGAAAAGACTCGGATGTGATCACGATTAAAGAGAAAGAAGGTGCAAAGCTCCCACTCCTTAACAGGTTTCTGACCGTCTGGATCTTCGGGGCGATGATCCTCGGGATCGGCATGGGATACTTCTTTCCAGGGGTCTCAGAGTTCATAACCGGTTTTCAGGTGGGAACGACCTCAATTCCCATCGCATTCGGCCTGATTTTGATGATGTACCCGCCCCTCGCCAAGGTGAAATATGAGGAGCTAGGGACAATCTTCAGGGACACGAAGGTCCTCGGATTATCTCTCTTCCTGAACTGGGCCGTTGGACCCGTACTGATGTTCGGTCTGGCAGTCCTATTCCTGTGGGACTACCCCCACTTCATGGTCGGTCTGATCCTGATCGGGATCGCCCGGTGCATCGCCATGGTCATCGTCTGGAACGAGCTTGCCTGTGGCTGCACCGAGTACTGTGCTGGCCTTGTGGGATTCAACTCAATCTTCCAGGTGTTCTTCTACTCGGTCTACGCCTACGTCTTCATCACGGTTCTGCCGCCGATGCTCGGCATAGCCGAGGGGGTAGTGGTGGCCATAACCATGACCGAGATCGCAAAAAGCGTCTTCATCTATCTTGGAATACCCTTTCTCGCGGGGATCATCACCCGTTTCGCCCTGATCAGGAGTAGGGGCAAAACCTGGTACGAAACCAGGTTTATCCCCAAGATATCCCCATTGACCCTGATCGCACTGCTTTTCACAATCGTTGTCATGTTCTCCCTCAAGGGCGAGTACATCGTCGAGCTTCCTTTCGACGTGGTGAGGATCGCAATACCGCTCATCATCTACTTCCTGCTGATGTTCCTCGTCGCCTTCTACGTCTCTTACAAGATGGGCATAAGCTACGAGAACACTGCGGCCCTCTCCTTCACCGCCGCCAGCAACAACTTCGAGCTGGCCATCGCCGTGGCGGTAGCGGTCTTCGGCATCAACTCAGGAGAGGCCTTCGCAGCGGTTATAGGGCCCCTGGTGGAGGTTCCGGTGCTGATAAGCCTGGTGACCGTGGCGCTATATTTCAAAGACAGGTACTTTCAAGGAGTGTATACGGAATGCGAAGTAAACTAGCAAAGTATGGAGCGATTCTGATTGTCGTGATCGCCCTTGCGAGCATCGCACAGGCCGGATGCAGCTGCCGCGGTGGCGGTGAAGGCACGTGGGACGGTCCTGCCTGGGCCGAGTCCACGCTCGATGGATCGTCGAACGAAGCCGCAACAGTGAGTGGGACGGAAGCTGGAATCGGTGGCGAAGAGGTAAACCAGGCTGATTCGGACGGCAATGACAAGATCTGCTCACCGGCCATATCCGCCCAAAAGCTCCTCGATTGGCTTGGTGGCGACTCAAAGCCCCTGATCGTCTACGTCACCAACACCCCGCCCAAAAGCTCATCGTACATTGATGGATCGATCCTCCTCCCCTCAAGGAGCCTCATCCAGGCAGACGGATCTCTTAAGCCCTTGTCCGATCTGGCTGAAGTACTCGGGAACGCCGGAATCACCGAGGATGATGACCTGGTAATATACGGCGACTGCTTCTCCTGCGGCGATGACACCTTTGTCTTCTGGGCGATAAAGTACCTGGGACACCAAAAAGTCCAGATTCTCCAGGGAACGCCTGAAGACTGGGCCGCAGCTGGACTGCCCAAGGCTGCAACCACGACGACGAGGCCTGCTGCCACCTACTCACCCGACACCTGCCCGGAGCTTCTCGCAGATTACGACAGTGTCGCAGGCGGTGAGGTTCAGGTGGTTGACGCAAGATCTCCCGACCAGTTCGCGGCAGGTCACATCGACGGAGCGACCAACATCGACTACAACCGGGTGATCGAAGATGGCTGGATCAAGGACGATTCTGCTCTCACCGAGATCTTCGGCGATCTCGATAGGGATCGGCCGGTCGCCGTCTACACCAAGAATGGGGGCAGAGCCTCGATCGTCTGGTACGCCCTTCAGAATTTGGGGTACGATGCCAGGCTCTATACCTGGAACGACTGGCTGAGTCATCAGAGTTAAAAGAATGGAGATGAGCCCCTCTCCCAAAATGGCCTAAGCCAGTTCTTGTGGCAGCGGGGGGGCGGGGGTCATCTCAGCTCTACAGTGTCGATATTTTTCCCAGCTCAGGCAGCGAACACCTGAATCAGACCGTTGTTGAAGGCGACGCGAACTGTTGATAGTAACTCAAACCTCGCCCCGCTGGTCGACGCCGTTCCACCCATCCACAGGGCGCTTAACCCAAATCTTCTGACCCCCCGAATTCTGATTCCAGCGAATTGGGCAGACTGCCACCAAAAAAAATTCATTTTGAAATAAGCCCTCTTATCTTTCCCAGACCTCCATGCCCATGCCGGAATAGTATTCGATCTTTTGGGGCAGGAACTTTATGACCACGTAGTCCGGGTTCTCGGGGGTCTGGAAGTACGGCTCCAGCTTGGGGTCCCAGAACGTCTTTTTGGTCTTCAAGTCCTCATAAACCTCGGCCTTGCTCTGAATCACAACGTAAGGGTCCGAGTAATTTTCGCCGGACCATACTGACAGGGCAGCCTCTGGTTTATTTTGAATTGAATACCCCGCAGCTTGCTGCGNNTCTTGCGTTGTGGTCTAATCATGAGGAAATAGAATATGGCAAAAACTAATACCAAGAAGAGAATAATCGTAGGGTCAAAGCCTTCTTCACCTCCTTCTGGTGGAACACAGCCGCCCATAAATCCCAGAAGCGTGATAAGCAATCCCACTATTAACCCCAGATTTAACTTTTTCCTTTTCACTTTTCCTCCTTTATAAAATCTAGCGTGAATCCCCCGCAGCTTGCTGCGGGGTATTCAATTCAAAAAAAATATACATTCGTCCGAGCAGGATGCAGAGAGGGGCTGGACGCCCCCTCCATATTCGAGATCTTCGTTGAACTTCCCCTCAGATCCCAACTTCGATCGAGTGTTCGATCAGCGCCCAGAGGAGGTCGGAGTCCTTCAGCATCCCTGACAGCTTCTGATGAGACGTCACCACCGGAAGCTGGTCGATCTTCTCTCTCCTCATCACTCTTGCGGACTCGCTGACTTCGCTGCTTTTAATGGCGGTGACCGCGGGAACCATAGCCTGCTTCACGGGGATCTTACGGAGCTCTATACGCGAAACCCCGTAGTAGAAGTTCAGGGTGTCCCGGGTGCTCTCCCAGGTCCACTCGTCCTCCTCGGAGGCCGATGACATGTTCGACATCTCGACGGAGTCCTCTATTACGCTAGCGTTTATCAGGTCCCGGTCGGAGACTATCCCCACCAGCTTCAGATCAGAGTCGAGGACTGGAGAGGCCTGAACGTTTGCGTACTCCATCACGGCACCCACCACTGGAAGGGGCATCTCGTCCCAGACGGCAACGGTCGTCTTTTCAAAGTACCTCTCGATCGGCCTTTTTATGTCGAGGTCTGCGATCACCCGGACGATGTCGGCTACGCTCACTATCCCAACGAGAGTGCCGTTCTCGATCACAGGAAGACGCCTGATATCGTTCTCCGCCAGAAGTCGTGCCGCTTCGATGACGCTGTCGTCGGACCTTATGACTACAGGGTCGCGGGTCATGAGGAGGGCCGTCTGTTCCTCCTCGGGGTTTCTGAGAAGGTCGGACCTGGTCACCATCCCCACAAGCTCGCTGCCTTTGACCACCGGAACGCCCGAGACATGTCTCTCCTTAAGGGTCTTCAAGACCTCGTCCCTGGAACCGGGGATCGTCGCATAGGCGACTTCGCTTACCATAACCTCTTTGACTGGAATCTGGCTCAAACCTTCTCCCCCGGAACTGTCAGGACCGGCACCTTGGAGTTTCGGACCACCTTCTCGGCAACGCTGCCCAAAAGGAACTTGTCAAGGCCGGTCCGCCCGACGCTCCCCATGATAACCACGTCAACTCCGGACTCTACGGATGATCTTATGATCTCCTCGCCGGGGTTGCCCTCGATGACCATCTTGGTGCAGCCAACTCCTGCATTTCCGGCCATCTCCTCGATGTAATCGGTGGCCTCCTCGCCCTCTTTGATCAATAGATCCCTGATGCTCGCAAGAGCCATGTCCTCAGGAAGGTGGCTCAGCCGTCCTGTGTCGGCGACGTAGATGACGGTGATTGCGCCTCCAGAAAGCCTGGCGAGCTCGACACCCACCTCTGCCGCCCGCTCGCTATGTTTCGAGCCGTCGGTTGCTATCATTATCCTCTCAAACATGGAAAAACCTCTAGAGCACGGCCAGAATGTCAGAGGGCCTCGCCCTCCTGACCAAGCTTGCGAGGGGATCGTTCAGCCCCCACATGTTGTCCGACCGTCTGTCAATGACCATTATCTTGCATTCCTTGCCCACGCGGATGGCGCCAACCGCATCATCCGCGCCCAAGATCTGAGCACCGCTTAGAGTGCACATCATAAATACCTGTCTATCGTTATGCAGCAGCGCCTTTGACAGAAACTCCATCTCGGAAAATAGGTTTGGCGAGTTGAGCATGACGTTGTCGGTTCCAAGGCCCACGGTGATCCCCATATCCAGCATCAGGGCGACGTCTGGAAGGCCCACGCCCATGGCGAGGTTGGACCTGGGGCAGACGACGACGGGAACTCCTGCCTCCGCGATCATCGCGAGGTCCCGGGGTATGGCCTTGGTGAGGTGGACGAGAAAGTCGGGTTCTAAGCTCAAGGCGTCCTCGATGTCGTCTCTTCCCGCTTCGCCAGCGTGAAGGGCGACCCGTTTTCCCTCGGACCTCGCGGCCTCGACCACCTCCTCGACCCAGGAACGAGGATAATCTCTGGTGCTGCTGATCCCGACCCCCCAGCATTTTGGATGAACATGGATTGATCCGGGATTGGGCCTTCCAAGGACTCTTCCGATCAGGTCTGTGCCCTCCATCGCCTCGAAGAGCATCTCGACCCCCTCCTCGCCGCCCTCTCGAAAGTCGGCGAAGGCAGAGGTTCCAGATCGAGTCATCTCCAAAAGCGACCTTCTCATCCCCTCGACCTTGTCCTGTCGGGAGGCCCCCAATAGAGCCCTGTGCTTGAGACCGCCGGGCCCCACAAGCTCGCCGAGGGGGAGAAAGGGCGGGTCCTTGAAGATGGAGTCGCCCAGGTGGACGTGGGAGTTGACGAGGGCCGGGCATATTATCCCCTCAAGATCCGAGTCGACCTTCTCGCTCCCGATCTCCGCAACGACCCCCTTTCGCAAGAGTAGGTACCCCTCGAAGGGCTCAAACTCCTCGCCCAGAAGGATCGTTCCGGACAGGATGATCTCGTCGTCCATCTTTTGCATCGGAAGAAAATAATGGCGGGAAAATATTTAGCTTTCCTCTCTAAGCTTCAGATCATCATGGATAGGCCCTTGGTCATCATCAACAGCGCCATGAGCGCTGATGGAAAGATCAGTTCCGTTGAACGAAAGCAGGTGAGGATATCAGGCCGAAAGGACATGGATCGGGTGAAGCTCCTCCGGGCCGAGAGCGACGCGGTCATGGTGGGGGTGGGAACGGTCCTGGCTGACGATCCGGGCCTCAGGGTCAAGTCCCCGGATCTGAAAAAGATGAGAACGAATCGGGGCCTTTCCGAAACCCCTCTCCGGGTGGTCGTCGACAGCCGGGCGAGAACCCCTCAAGAGGCGGAGGTTTTGGGCGAGGGGTGCATCCTCGCCGTCTCCAAAGCGGCTCCAGAGGAGCGGATCGACCTCTTGCGGGAGAAGTGCGAGATCGTCGTTGCCGGCGATGGAAGGGTCGATTTGAGAGAGCTTCTTTCGATATTGCACAAAAAAGGGGTCAGTAGGCTGATGGTGGAAGGGGGCGCCACTTTAAACTGGTCTCTCATCGAGGCGGGCCTCGTCGACGAGATATCGGTTTACCTTGGCCCAATGATCATCGGTGGGGAGGAGGCGCCCACCCTGGTGGACGGCCCTGGTTTTTGCGACGATTATCCGAAGCTTGAACTCCTCTCGATCGAGGCACTGGATGAAGGCGCCCTCCTCCGGTGGCGCGTCCTTTCTTGAATTTCCTGAACGTTCAGGACCTCATCCAGTTGTCCCAACCCTCGCCCTTTTCGGCCAGAATCGGTGAGATCTTCTCGGCCATGTCGAAGGGCATTCCTACAACAACGAAGTCGTCCTCTAATCCAGCGTTCTTGGCGGCGCCGTCGCATCCCATGGAGACGTTCACGTCACCTTTCAGGATGGGCGAGGAGGTGGCGTCGACGCAGAAGGACTGGATGCCTGAGGTGTCGAAGTTGACCCTGCCGCCCTCCTTGTAGAGGGCAGCCTGGACCACCCTTCTTGCTTGGAAGGGCTTTCCGACGAAGATGACGACGTCCGGCTTCACCTTCATCTTTTCAAGGGGCGCGACGAGGGTTGCGATCGTGCTTCCCGCCTTCTGGGCCGGGAAGGACGAGACGATATTCGAGCCCGACTCTTTGGTGACGCACTTGTTCAGCTTTGAGAAGTAGAGGTTGCCAGACGAGATGTTCTCCGGAAACTCCATGAGACCCAGGCCCGCTGCACCGCCTTTGCAGGAGTGCATGTCGACTTTGGCGAGGGTCGTCTCGCCCCTGAGTCTGGCCGCCTGGACCATCTCGCAGTAGCGGAGGGGCTCGATGATCATCTTAACGTCCTTGGGGATGTCCTCCTCATTTCTCAACAGTTTCACGCCCACAGGGTTTGTTTCCAGGTGGAGTGTTTCGACCAGGGTCTTTGCCATCTCATCAAGTTCCATGGAGAATACCTCGCAGTTTTTACCTTAGGACGGGTTTGCTTCGGGTATACATCTCTCTTGCGCTCAGAGGTCTGATCGATTTGAGTATTTCACATCGGGGCGGGGTTGAGGAGAACAGTCCCAAAAAGAATGCCTCAACGTCTTTCCTGAAGAGGCGGTGAGGAATATCTACGGTCGTATCCGGAAGATCGAAACGAAGCTGTATGCAACTTGTTTGGCGAATGTACCGCCCAGTGAATGTCCAATCTGTTGATCACATTCGCCATCCTACCTGTCGATTTGAGAACTGAAAATGCCGGAAATAACGAAAAATACAGATGACTATCTACTCACTTCCAACGCCCCTAAATAGCACCTCTCCGCCTTCTCGCTGAAGCAGACGAGCACCACTTTCTCGATAGAGCCATTCGCCTCCAAAAACCGCCCGATCTCGGCAACAGCGATTTGTGATGCCCGTTCCGCCGGAAACCCGTAGGCTCCGGTGCTGATAGCCGGAAAGGCGATCGTTTTTATCCCATTTTCTTCGGCAAGCTTCAAAGAGCTCCTGTAGGCTTTTGCCAGAAGCTCGTCCTCGCCAGAGGCGCCGCCCCGCCAGATCGGTCCCACTGTGTGAATCACCCACCTTGCGGGAAGATTGTAGCCTTTGGTGATCCTGGCTTCGCCCGTGGAACAGCCGCCGAGGTTTCGGCACTCCTCAAGAAGACCGGGGCCTGCTGCCCGATGTATCGCGCCGTCGACGCCCCCTCCGCCCAACAGGGAACTGTTGGCGGCGTTGACGATGGCGTCGACCTCCAATTTCGTGATGTCGCCCAGGACGACCTCGATCCTTTCGTTCATTTCCGTCCTCCGATCGAAAACGGGTGAATCTGATTCTATATCCCGATTTTGGAGGTGGTGTGGAAAAGGAACGAATCGATCTGTCACCCACTGCTTATCGTTCCGATCCCGATCTTCGGGCAAGAAACTCGTATTTCGTGATGTCGAAGAGGATGTCGTTCAGGCAGCACTCCTTCAGTCGGGAGCTGGCCCGCCTGGTCCCTATCATTCTGAAGCCCGCGCCCTCAAGGGCCCTTATCGAGGATAGGTTCTCCACGGTGGCCGAGGCGAATATCGATCTCAGGCCCAGGCGGCAAAAGCCGTGGTTCATGAGCGCCTCAACGATCTTTCTGCCCAGGACCTTGCCCCTGTAATCGGATTCGCCGATCAGGTACGAGATCTCGCAGGTGCAATGAGTCCTGTCGTAGAGGGAGGCAAACCCGATCGGGACATCGCCCTTGTAAATCACGAAGTCCTCGTCCTTGGAGCAGAGGATGCTGACTTCGAGCTGATCTATCGTGAGGGACGAAGAGGGCTCCATGTACTTTGTCAGCTCTTCGTCTCTGAACCACCTGAAGAGCAGGGGGGCATCTTTTACCCTCACGCACTTGAAGTCGAGCTCGCCTGACAAGAAGCCCTCATCCTGGCCAGTTGCCTCAGTCCATAGATCGCCCTTTCCCCACCGATCCAGGGCGGACATCGCTATCCTCTCGATAAGCTTCGGGTAGTCCATGCCAGCGGCAGCCGCGGCTCTGGCAAAGCCGCTGCCACTCGGGTTGATGCAGGGGTTTGGGTTCACTTCGATCACGAAGGGCTCGCCGTCTTCGTCCCTGATTCGAAAGTCGACCCTGGCGTAGTTTTCAACTCCCAGTGCAGAGCAGGCCTGCCGGGCGAGAAGCTCGATCCTCTCCTTTTGTTCCGGCTCAAGGGGGGCAGGGCAAAGGGGCACCGTGTTCTGGTAGAAAGGGCTATCCTCCAGCCATTTCGCCTCAAAGCCGAGGATCTGTGGGACGCCGTCGGGCAGGTTGAAGACGATCTCTGAGATAGGCAGAACCTCGGCTCCGTCCGGCCCGATGATCAGGGCAGCGTTCATCTCTCTTCCTGCAATGTACTCCTCCACGAGAGCCGGCTGGCGATAGGTCTCGAGAATTCGAGCTACCTTGACCCTCAGATCGTTTTCGTCCCTGGCGATGGAGTCACTGGTGATGCCTATGCTCGCATCTTCCAGGACGGGCTTGATGATCACTGGAAAGTCGAGGCTGAATAGATCCTCTGAGCTGCGAAAGAGCTGGAACCGGGGCGTTGGTATCCCCTCCCTTTCGAGGACGAGCTTGGCGAGGTGCTTGTCCCTTGCGACCTCGAGGGCTCCGGGCGATGAGCCGGTGCAGGCAACGCCCAGAAGCTCGATGAAACCGGCGACGTTCGGCTCAGCTCGAAGGTTGTCGCCGAAACCCTCGGCCAGATTGAATACGAGATCAAAGTTTTTGAGGGAGAAGAGCGCTTCCAGGCTGCACTGGAGGGGGACTGCCTCGTGGCCTTTCGCCTCGAGGCTCATTTTCGCGCCCTCGACCGTCTCCAGGACCTCAAGCTCGGCCTCCATCTCGATCTTGCTCCTGGAGGAGCCCTCGCCTGGGATGTTGTAGAGGATCGCAACCTTCATCTCGACATTCCCTCTCGTGCGAGAGCTGCATTGAAGACTTTGCCTATAAGCTCTTCGTACGAGTAACCGGCAGCATAGGCAGCCTTGGGGAATCTGGAGTTCTCCGTAGGGTCCGGGATGAGGCCAGGTAGGGCGTTGACGTCAAAGACGCTCGGCTCGCCATCTTTGTCGAGACGGACGTCGAGCCTGCATAGATCCCTCACCTCCAGGGCTTCGAAGGTCCTCGCCGCCGTCACCTCGATCCTGGATCGAAGGTCGTCGTCTATCCTGGCGGGGCACATTGTGGTGTCGTACTCTGAATCCAGAGAGTCGTAGATCCACTTCACCTCGTAGCAGTCGAACTTGGGAGCGTCCTCGGGTAGATCCTCAAAGCTCACCTCGACGATCGGAAGGATCTCGGGCGGCGCGTTTCCGACAATCCCCACTGTAAACTCCCTTCCGGTCAGGTACTCCTCGACGAGGACCGGCTGGCGGTATGTTGTCACCATCTCGGTGGCGACCTCTTTTAGCTCCTCTTTTGAGTTCACCAGGGACTTTGCGGTTATGCCCCTGCTGGACCCCTCGCCGTTCGGCTTCAAGAAGAGGGGAAACTCGAGATCTGACCTGAGATCTTCGGCTCGGCTCAATAGCTGGAACCGAGGGGTCCGGATCCCGTTTGCCATGAGGACTTCTTTGGTCCTCCTCTTGTCGAGGGTTATGGCGAGGGTTGTGACTCCAGATCCGGAATAGGGGATGCCCAGCATCTCCAGCATCGCCGGGATCTGGGCTTCTCTTGCCACTCCTTGGACGCCCTCGGCTATGTTGAAGGCGAAGTCGAACTTGCCACGCAAAAGTTTCTCGTAGGCGTTCTCGTCAGCTTCGATGATCTTCACCGAGTCGCAAGAGGTCAGAAGAGCATCTCTTATCGCTTCGATCGTCGATGAAGCGTCGAACTCGGCGAAGGTGTCGTCCCCCGACTCCCTGGAGTAGTCGGGGGGCAGAGTGTTGCAGGTTAGGGCGACTTTCATCTCAGATCCTCGGGTTGGGATACTCGTAGACCTCGCCCTTGTAGTTGGATATGACCGCCCGCTCATCGTTCGAGGTGAGGAGGTAGTCTGGGGGCAGTATGGGGATCTTGCCTCCGCCCGGCGAGTCTATGATCAGGTGGGGGACACACAGGCCCGAAGTGTGGCCCTGGAGGTGGTGGATTACGTCGAAGCCCGACTGGATGGGGGTTCTGAAGTGCTCGACGCCCTTCACCAGGTCGCAGAGGTAGACGTAGTAGGGCCTGACCCTGTTTTTGACCAGTTTTTGCATCAGCTCTTTCATCACCTCGGGGTCGTCGTTGACGCCCCGAAGGAGGACCGTCTGGCTGCCCAGGGGAATCCCCGCTTCGGCGAGGAGCTTGAGGGCCCGCTCGCTCTCGGGGTTGATCTCTCTTGGGTGCTCAAAGTGGAGGTTCATGTAGAGCGGATGGTACTTCTTGAGGACGTTGACCAGCCTCGGGGTGACCCTCTCTGGCATCACGGAGGGTACCCTCGTTCCTATCCGGATAATCTCGACGGAGGGGATCGACCTCAGCTCCCGGAGTATTATGTCAAGCTCCCGGTTGCTTCTCAGGAGCGGATCGCCGCCGCTGAGGAGGACGTCTCTCACCTCGGGGTGGTTTTTGATGTAGTCGATCCCCGTGAAGATCTGCTGCATCGGGGTCTGCTCGACCCTGCCGACGGACCTCTTTCTAGTACAGAACCTGCAGTACATGGCGCACTTGGAGCTGACCATCAAAAGGACCCGGTCGGGGTACCGGTGGATGATCCCGGGCACTTTCGTGTCTCTCCCCTCGGAGAGGGGGTCGGCGACGTTTCGAAAGTCAAAGAGCTCCTCTGCGGCGGGGACGGCCTGTTTCCAGATGGGGTCGTCCTTCTCCTGGATGAGGCTGAGGAAGTGGCTGCTGATCTTCATGGGGTAGACCCTTTTTACCCGCCCGATCTCCTCCACGTCGGCGCCGAGGCGAGCCAGGACCTCGTGGACGGTTTCGGCCCGTTGTGGCGGTTTATCTTCGGCAGATTCGGCTATAAAATCGGTCTTAGCGTTGAAAGCGCAGGCTGAATCAAACATTGGCCTCACCTCTCCTCAAGAGAGGTGTGATATTCATGATGGTCCATTCCATCGTCTCAAATACCCCAAGTACATCCTTTTTGTGGCTAATGCTGCTCACTTCTGGCTTTGATGGTTTTAATCCAGATATAATCCTTGAAATATAACCATCAAGGTGGTTTGAGAAGTTATTCGCGGTCATGTGTCTACCAAACCGCCAATATCCATATCAGGTAAATAAACCTGTTGATCTTAGAGTTTAAGCCTCTGAAAATGCCGTATTATCATCTGTTATCTTATAAAAGTTGGTATTAATCTGATTATTGGTTAAATAGGAGAATTATTTCATGAATGGAATTATGAATCCACAAAATGGCGCAAAAATGGATTTTATGGACAAATAACTCCAATAATCGTATAAAGGTCCATATGTTCATTTAAACTCGGTTTTTCATTCTTCAGTCTCAGAGGGTTATCATCTCGAAGGGCTGGAGAAGATCCGCAAAATGGCTGCTCTGCGCGGCTCGGGTTCGGGCCAGGATTCGGCTTTGGCCTCGTCGCCCTCTCCTGCCTTCTTTACAGATTGCTCCTCTTCCTCTTCCTCCTCCATCTTCACCACGTCCCGATGACCTCCCCCTTCTCCATCAAAGGTAGGGTCGCTCTCTCGCCCCACCTCATAATCTTGGGCGATGCCTCTTTTCTGGATCGGTGGGCAGATCCTGGAGCGAGAGGCGATCGCTCGGTGGCGGGGAGCCCTCGATCCATGCCTGTAGCTCCTCGAGCGGGGAGGGGAGAGATGCCCGATTTAAAATCTGATGAAAATTTTTTATTTTGGTTTTTTGTTGATGTTTTGATTTGGTGTTAGGTAAACTTTTTGACCAGTAACTGAGCAAAATAGCGACACCGTCGTCATGGAATATCGCCGAGATCGGGCCCTTCGAGACGAAGACGATCGATTACATTGCCGAAGCTCTCTGGTCGGGAGGTTCGAAAACTCCGTCGAGGTGGACGCAAGGTCTGTGGACGGGCCCGTCGTTCAGCCGGTCGGTGCAAAATGCGTCGTTGAAGTCGGCGAGTTCGAGGGCGAGAGGAGACCTTCCGGATGGCAGCCCCCGGACTGGGGCTTTGTCTCAGTCTGCGACGAGAACTGCGAGCTTGCACCCTGAAAGGGTGCAGGCTCATCGAGTCAGAGGGACTCGTCCCCCTCCTCCGCTTTTTTTTCAGGAATTTGCTCGTGATAGAGGTAATGGCCGCACCGTTTGCAGTAAGAGGCATCGATATCGTGCTCGCTTAGGCCGCACTGGGGACAGAGGACGTCCGTCTTTTTGGATATCAGGATCCACTCCTTGACGATCTGGCTCGCCTCCCAGGGTATGAGGATTATGCCGGAGAGAATCATCAAAACCGTGACCCACTTACCGGCATCGGTGATCGGGATGATGTCGCCAAAGCCGACGGTCGTCAAAGCCACCACCGTGAAGTAGAAGGCGTCTCCGAAGTTCTGGACCCGATAGTTTACGGGACTTTCGACGTAGTAGAAGAGGCCCGAACTGATGAAGAATATTATCAGTATCGTCGTCACGAGCCTCGCCACTTTAAGAAACTCCAGGGAGACGCTACCGAAGAAGAAGTCGGGGTCGTTGAGGAATCGAAGAAACCTGAATATCCTGAAGACTTTGAAGACCCGGATCGTCTTCAAGAAGGCGATGTTGACGGAGAGGCCAAAGACGGGGAGGACGAGCTGAAATAGCGTCGGCAGTATCGCCACAAGGTCGATTATGCTGTAGATGTCCACGAGCTGTTTTGTCCTGTTTTGCGCGCCGTAGAGCCGGGCGACGTACTCAATGATGAAGAAGGCCACCGCGAAGATCTCGAGCCTCCAGAGGAAGATTCTCAATCCGTCGGATATGTTGTAGGTGTCGATGACGAAGATGGCGCAGACCAGAAGGTTCAAGAAAATTATCGTTATGTCGATCGCTTTTCCCAAAGGCGTTTTGTAGTCGATTAGGTAGAACTCGACCAGCTCTCGGAAGTCGTCGGGGGGGACGGGTTCATTTTTCGTCATCTTCGAGACTAATGTTTTTTCCTTTACAGATAAACAATCTTCGACTCCAGTTTAAAATTGAGCAACGTCCATATATACGGGCCAAGCCCTGACTGACCTTGGATTTTCGACCGGGGTCTGAAGGACGATGACTATACCAGAAAAAATGGAGCTGAAGCGAGAGCTTGGACTTTTCGAGGTGACCCTCTCCGGCATCGGTATCATCCTCGGGGCGGGAATTTACGCCCTGATCGGAAAAGCCGCAGGGCTTGCCGGAAACTCTGTCTGGCTCTCCTTTGCGATCGCGGCCCTGATCGCCGTCTTCACGGGCCTCAGCTACGCCGAGCTCTCATCCATCTTTCCAAAGGCCAGCGCCGAGTACGAGTACACCAGCCACGCCTTTGGCCGCAGGCTCGCCTTCGTCGTCGGGTGGCTGATCATCTTCAGCGGTGTCATCGGGGCCTCGACGGTCGCCCTCGGCTTTGGCGGTTACTTTGACGCCCTCACCAGTGTTCCCGTCCTCATCTCTGCCGTCTTGCTGATCTTCGTCCTCTCCCTCGTCCTCTTATGGGGGATCAGGATCTCGGCATGGTTTGCTATCGTATTCACACTCATCGAGAGCGCGGGTCTATTGATTGTAATTTATGTCGGAATTCCCCACCTTGGAAGCGTCAACTACTTCGAGATGCCCCACGGCTATAGCGGCGTCTTTGAGGCGGCAGCTCTGATCTTCTTCGCCTACATGGGGTTTGAGGAGATGGTGAAACTCTCGGAGGAGACAAGAAACCCCGAGAAGAACATACCTCTCGCGCTGATCATTGCTCTTGTGATAACCATCGTCCTCTACATCCTGGTAGCGGTGAGCGTCGTTTCCGTTGTCCCCTGGGAGAAGCTTGCGGCCTCTGAAGCCCCCTTCGCCGAGGTCGCAGCCGAGGCCCTGGGTGCCGACGCCTTCATCGTCATCTCGGTGATCGCCCTATTCGCCACCGCCAACACCGTTCTTCTGATGCTTCTTGCAGCATCGAGGATCGCCTACGGGATGGCCGAGTCCTCATCGATGCCCGCCATTTTGGCGAAAGTCCATCCTGTAAGGAGGACGCCGTGGGTGGCGATCCTCGTCGTCATGCTTCTCTCGATGGTCTTCGTCTTCTCCGGCGACATCGCCTTCGTCGCCAGCGCCAACGACTTCATCCTCTTTGCGACCTTCATCGTCATCAACGGTGGCCTGATCGCTCTGAGGTACAAAGACCCGGATCGTCCCCGGCCGTTCAGGGTGCCCTTAAGCATCGGAAGGCTTCCCATCCCACCAGTTCTGGGCATTCTGACGTGCATCTTTCTCATCATCCACCTCGATACTGCAGCGATCCTCGTCGGGTTTGGCCTCGCCCTCATTGGCAGCATTCTGGCATTCGTATGCTGCCGTGACGCGACCTGATCCCCGTTTTGGCCGACTCATTTGCGATCGGTCGCAGAGTCCGTCCCGGCAGCGCATACGTCGCCGAGCCGCAGCGCCAGCCCCAGTTTCTCGGCAGCGGGCTCGATGGCGCACCTGATCCACTTCGGGCCGACGGGCTTTCCACACCTTCCCTCGAATAGGTAGACTTTGCCAGGGTGGGTGTTCAGGTGCTCGATGAGCGTTTTCATCAGCTCCGGCGAGAGGGGGATCTCCTCGTTTTCCGCCTCGTCCCCCCCTCTTTCCTCTTTTCTCAGCCGGAGTAGATCCCGATCCGAATCGAGGTCGGAGACCTTCGCACCCAGAAGATCTTCCAGGGGGCGGCCCGTCTCCAAAAGAAGCCTGAGCATTATCTTGTCGCTCTCGGAGTTAAGGACTGAAAGGAGACGCTCCCGCTCTTCGAGGCTTAGGGGCAAGAGGTCGAAGCTTTTGGCGGGGGCCATGATCCGTGGATAGGCCCTGCTCAGACATTAAAGTTTTTCACTTCGAGCAATAGATTTGGTCCGGCCTTGAGCCGGGGTCCTGACCGCCCCCGGATCGATCGATAGGCCATTCTCGGGGTGGAGACAGGAGTACTGGAGGCAGGTCTCGTAGGCGATCCCCTCAAAGCGTTCAGCGCTGCAGACGATCTCGCCCAGGCCCCGATGATCTCCATCAACCGCCGTCTTTACAGCAATGTGGCCCTCCTCACCAGGATGCCTAACCACCACCCACATTCCGGGGTGGAGCGTATGGCCCTCGTACCCGGTCACAAGTCGGGCGTCGTACCCCTCTCTTTCGAGAAGGGCCCAGCAGACCTGAGCCCTCTGGAAGGACCCCGGATCCGTCCCTTCCTGGGAGTAACTGTACAGGTCCAAAAGGTCCCTCAGGTCCAGGATCCAGGTGAGGTTCACCTCGGTCATGGGCTTGAGATGGACCTGCCGGGGCGGGTCGCAGTCCTTCTCGATGACGGCCTGATCCTGAGAAGCATTTTCTCCAGTCGTCCCTTTCGACCCGTCCACCACCAGGCCGCGGTACCATTCATTCTCGTCGGGAGGGACGAGAGTCCCCAGGCCTTTCTCTGTGCCAGGGGCGGCCGAGGATATCGCCTGCCAATTTCCCTCCGCGTCTTTTACCACCACCCAGAAGGCGCCGCCTCTCCTTAGGATTGCGGCCCCGTAACCCCTGTCAATAAGCTGTTTTTGGAGGGACCTCTCCCTCGGCGGATCGTACGTCCCTCGGGTCAACGAGACGATCTCCTCGGAGGCGAGCTGGTTGACCTGGCCGCCCTCTCGATGGGTCTTCATGACGACCTTCACCCCAACCTCGGGATTTGGCGGAGTCGCTACGCTTTTGAAGTGATATGATTTGAGCGTCTCCTGGAGGATGGTGCCCCAGCCGTCGAGGGTGGTGGACCTTGGCTCCAGCACAACGTACCTTTCAGACCGCTCATCCCTGAAACTTCCGAGAACCTCCTCGAACATTTCGAGGTTCTCATCCCAGGTCTCGGCGCAGGACCAGAAAGAGGCATAGAAGAACCTGCCGGAGACCGGAGAGTTCCAGGCGACGAGGCGCTTTTGTGACTCGTCGCCGCCGTACCTGTAGTAGACGTTCAGGCTGGAAGCACTCTGGCCGTCGACGGCTACGGTTTCACCCTGCTCCGCCGTCAGGACGGGAAATCGCAACGATCCGCTCCTATAGGCTTTGCCCACCTGCCTGAGAATGCTCTCGGGGTCGACGCCAGAGTCCTCGAACCAGCCGATGGATGTGAGAGTGCAAGGCCCCTTGAGGGTGAGTTTTCCCTCATTCCGGTCCCCGTCACAGGTCGCCTTCCAGCCTGGCGGAAGCTCAAAGGAGAAGTTCGCCCCACGGTGCCTGTTCGCGTCCTCACCCGTTCCGTTCGAATCCGGGAGAAGGGCAGAAAGGTTCTCCATGACGAGGAGCTGCCCCAGGGCCGGTTCGGTCGTTCCGTTCGTATTATACGAATCGTTCGAGATCTCGCCAGCGAGATTTTCGTTCAGGTTCATATCGGTCGCAAATTCCGCGTCCAGGTTCAGCTCGAATCGGTCCCCGAAATCCAGGTCCCAGTCAGAACCCTCCTGTGCCCACGACGTCGGAATGAAGAAGAACGAGACGATCGTCAGCAAGGCCAAACCCCTCCCCGAATGACACCCACCCCACATGCCTGTCTTGCGGGGATGCAAAAGATAAACAATTTTCGATCAGAGCTCGATCGTGCGGAATCCTGAAATTATTTCGCGTCCGTCCTAGGTCTATAGAGTTTGAATTATTCATAAAACTTTCACAACCCGAACAATCTATGGCCGATTGCGAAATAGGCTTCCAAGGGCATTTTCCGCCTAAACGCCTTTTCCGGAGTTTTCAGGCTTTGAAAATTAGCATTATCATTTACTATTTGAACTAAAGTAAGCGATGGTGCAAAACGTTCTTAAACCTCCGGCGGAATGAGCATGGTGGCAGGATGATATGGCGGGAACGATGCAAATGATCGAAAGCTATCCGGATAATTTTGAGCATCGGAGAGGATACGCTTCAGATAACATTCGGGGTAGCCGTTGGCGACAGAAGCCCGAAAGTCTTTCACTCTGCCCGAAGACTCGCCGCTTACTTCCGGAGGATATGAATTGTCTACACAATTAGTGCCATCTCTTTGCCCCTACTGTGCAGTGGGTTGCGGTTATTACCTTGTAGTTGAGAAGGGCAAAGCTATCGGCGTTGAGTATATGACCGACCACCCAGCCTGTGAAGGTGCCCTCTGCCCCAAGGGAAATGCCGTCCTTGAGGTCTTGAATCATGAGGAGAGGCTCCAGTATCCTCTGAAGAGGGCAGGCGATGAATTTGTGAGGATCTCCTGGGAGGAGGCTCTGGATTTAGCTGCAAACGGTCTGGCCCGCAATATCAAGAAGCACGGGCCCGAATCCCTGGGCTTTTTGGCCTCATCCCGCTGCAATAATGAAGAGAACTATCTCATGCAAAAGCTGGCCCGCTTCCTGGGCTCACCCCATGTAGACAACTGCGCCCGCCTCTGCCATTCGCCTACGGTGGTCGGCCTGGGAGCGGTCCTGGGAACAGGAGCCATGACCAATAACCTCATCGACCTGCAGAATTCCAAATGCATCTTTGCCATAGGCACAAACTTCACTGAGGCTCACCCCATCGTCTCTCGCTGGGCGCAAAAAGCCAAAGACAACGGTGCGACGGTGATCGTAGCCGATCCGCGCATCACCTCTACCTCCTGGATGGCAGATCTGCACCTGCGCATCAATCCCGGCAGCGACATAGATCTGCTGAGGGGTATGATGAAGGTGATAGTGGATGAAGGCCTGGCGGACAAAAAGTTCATCGACGAGAGAAACGAGGGCTTTGAGGAACTCTTGGCTAATCTCAGTGACTTTTCCCTGGAGAAGGCGGCAGAGCTGACGGGGATCCCAGCAGGGCAGATCGTCAAGGCCGCCCGAAT
>DUKF01000030.1:0-7968 GCA_013329455.1 Methanotrichaceae archaeon
GGATCCCGTTGTGTACTGGTAGGGCGTTCCCGAGCCGATGGTGTATGATGGATTTGCTGAACTGCAAATTGTATATGCCATTGCTGGCGATAACATGATGGCGGTCACCAGAAGCGCCACCGAAACCGCCAAAAATCCTCTGGTCATGTAATCCTTCCTCCGATTCCTCTCTAAACATATTCACATACTGAGCTTAAATATTCTCCCCTCTGACAAGAACCGCCCTGCTGACCGGCTCCCAAGGAACTGAGCATTCTTCACATATATAGACTTTCGTGGCCGTATTCTTCGGAAAAAAGCCTCCATCGACTTTTATTTTGAACTTGAAAAGAAGATTATATAAATAATTCGTGATGTTTCCAGGAAAGAAAGTCCACATTGTCTTTGAGATCTCAATCGGCAGCCGCTTGCCTAGAGGGCTCTTGATCAGGCAAGATCGGGTTTATGAGCCCGGCATCTGAGATATCACCACGTCCCACTGGCTCCCGGAACCCGGTGTGTAAGGTCCATCAAGATCACGCAGTACCAGTCCCCTGAAACCTTGATCCAAAGACCATTGGAGCAGCTCTTTCGTCTTCTCGGAATCGTCCAAAACCTGCTCCTGTGCCAGGAATACCTTGGCAGTGAGGGGCTTTGCTGCAACGCCCCTCAAAGCCCGGTTCAATAATTGCCTGCGTTCAGCATAGCTTTTATCGATAAGCTCCTTTCCGTCCAGGTAGAGCAGATCCGATGCCGCAAAAGACGGAATCGCCGAGTCTCTGGACCTGCCTTTGAGGTTGATCCTCCCAACCATCTCCGATAGGGGCAAGATCCTGCCCTGCTGGACCAGAAGAAACTCTCCATCAATGACGAAGTTCCCCTTCACCTTTATCACCTCTTCTGCCAGGTCTTGGAGAGACGCGGTAACGTTTCGAAGCTGGCTCGAATATATGAAAACCTGGTCGTTGAACTTGTGCACCTGCACCCTCAGCCCGCCGTACTTGACGACGTAAGCTGCTCGCCCAGCCCTCTGGATCGCGTCACAGGGCCGGTTCTCCCGCCCAAAGATCATGAGCCTGACGGGATTCGGGGGTGCCAACCTCACTTCGAATATCTCTCCTCTGAAGGCGTTGAGGGCCACCATCCCAAAATCTGGTAGACGGGCATATGCCCTTTTCACCAGGGCCTCGTCGACGGAGAAGGCCTCCCCGATGGCCGTCGACATCAGGGACGGGCCCAAGCCCACCATCGTCTTCCCCAGGACGGTCCTTGCGATGTACTTGGCCTCGATTGGGGACGCGTTCAGAAAAAGCCCCTTCAGGAGGGATTTCTTTCTGAAAAGGGATCCTAAACCCTTTTGGGTCGAGATCTGGCGAAGGATATCGTACACCTGCAAAGCATCCATCGCCGACGATATGAGAGTCTGTTGGGACCGGTTCTGGACCATCGTCTCGGCCAGATCTCCAAGGGAGGTCCGTTTCGCTTCAGGCAGTCTGCCCTGGCCTGAGAGCTCTTCTAAAACCGCCCCAAGGATTTCGGGTCCGATCCCCATCTCGCGCGATTCCCAAGGGGGCCAAAGCTGGCCTGGGAGAAGTCTGACGATGGGTCGGAGCATCTCTGGGGGGATGCGTTTCAGAAAGGACGCCACCACTTCGGCCTTATCGACTCTCCGTTCTTCTCTGGAGACCGCCTCCAGAGTTCTTGCGATCTCTATGTAGGGGGGCATTGGATACTACCGCTCAATCGTGACTTCCTTCAGCCCTTTGGTCATCTCCTGAAGCTGGTCGATGGCAAAGTCCAGATCTTCCAGAAAGGTCTCGGTGCGTTCTGTGGTGACCGCTCCCGGCGCCGAGGCGGCGATGAGCCCCTCCTGCTCAAGCACCCGTAATGAGTATCGGACTTTATGGCTGGGTATCCCCGTCTCTTCAGCCAGCTTGAGGATGCCGATCGGCTCGTTCTCCACGACGTATTTCAGGATGATAAGGTGCCTTTTAAGCATCTCAAGCTCTCTTTTCACCTTCTCTGTCACCATATTTTCACATCCAATCGTAGCACCCATAACAATATTTATCAAGCAATCTCGATGCCTTATAATTCCATCTATTGAAATGGTGCATGTTATCATTTGCGGCTCAGACCTATCGCCCCATGATTCATCCAGACCTGAAGACATATAGAAAAAACTCACAGCACCCCACTACAGGTGCCGGATCAAACTCCTTCTTCGCGAAATGTACTGTTGGAAGTGTTCACAGGCAATTTAGATTCAAGACCCATCAGGGGAGAACAACTTTCTCTGGTTTATGCGAGGTAGTGCATCTGCATATTTTCCCCTGAATACGATTTTCTGTGTGACATGTTCTGTCATGTCATAAAATCTGCGACTCATCAATCCGCAATTATTTTGAATCAACAGATTCATATATGAGGGATCACTTGCTTGCAGTATAAATTCAAGGAGATTTGGAAGTTAGAATATACAGCCCGCAAGGGCTTTACAGAGGAAGGATGTGCGGTGGTCAGAAGATGCTGCGAACCTTGAACTCGGAGTTTGACCTGGCACGGCTTATGCCCTGCGACGAAGAGCTCGTCATCGCCTTCGTGCCCACAAACCGCGACATTTACAGAATACTCCAGACCTGTCACAAGCTGAAAAGCGTCTACATCCACCCCGATACCTTCAAAGAGATGCCCTGTGTGGGCCAGACCCTTCTTTACATGCAAAAAGTGGAATTGGTGGTGGATGATGACGTCCCCGAAAGTCCGTCTCAACAAGGGGGCTACGCCGCCCAGAACAAAGAGGAAGCCCCGACCAAAGCTCGCCCTTCCAGGCTAGTTCTGGTCTCACGTTGACATCGAAGCCGAGCGATCCTGGTATTCCACGGTCTAATGGGGCTGCCCTTTTAATGCGACGAGTCTTCACTACAAGAAGCACCAGGTCGATTCTGTCAGATATCCGTCCGCCTTCTCCTGAGAAAGTCTATGCCGTGTTTGGAGACGACCCGGCTCTGTTTTAGGTCCTCCTTGCCCAGAATCTGGGGAGAGGAGACGCCGGTCACCACCAGCATCGTCCTTATTGTATTGTCGAGACTCGGATCGATCTGGGCACCCCAAATGATCCGAGCGTCTGGATTGATCCTGTCGTAGACCTCTTCCACAACGGTCTCGGCATCGGAGATCGACATGCCTGAGCCGCCCACCACGTTGACCAACGCCGAGGTTGCGTCCGAGACATCCAGGTCCAAAAGGGGGCTTCTGAGAGCTTTGATCACCGAATCTTTGCTCTTCATTTCGCCGTCGGCCTCTCCCAGACCGATCATGGCGACGCCACCGTTGGACATTATCGTCCTAACGTCGGCGAAGTCCAAATTTATCAGGCCCGGCCTTGTGATAAGCTCCGTTATGCCCTTGACCGAGCGCATCAGCACCTCGTCCGCCACCTTGAAGGCCGCCTGGAGGGGCAGATCGGGAACAACTTCCAACAGCCGGTCGTTGGGGACAACGATGGCAGTGTCCGAGATCTCTCGGAGCCGTTTCAGCCCCGCGTCGGCGTTGGCCATCCTTATGGCCCCTTCCGCAGCGAAGGGCAGAGTCACAACAGATATCGTGAGAGCGCCCATCTCCCTTGCGACCTCCGCAACGACAGGCGCAGCCCCGGTCCCTGTCCCGCCCCCAAGGCCACAGGTGATGAAGACCATGTCCGCCCCCTCCACGGCGGCCCTGATCTCGTCGATGCTCTCCCTGGCCGCTTCCTCCCCAATGGAGGGAAGGCTTCCCGCACCCAGCCCCCGTGTTGTGCGTCGCCCGATTAGGACGCGACGATCCGCGTTTATGTGGAGAAGGTGCTGAGCATCGGTGTTCATAGCAAAGAGCTCCGCGCCCTCGATCCCGGTCTCGGCCAGCCGCTCGATGGTGTTGGAACCACCCCCGCCACAGCCGATTACCCTAATAACCGTCGTGAGCTGCTCCAGAACCGCGACAAGATCTTCATCGTTCTCCATGGCTCTCGACGGGACTGTTCGGCTCTCGAAATCCTCGTCGTTCTCCATGACTCTCGACGGAGTTGTCCGGCCCTCGAGCTCAGCTCTGTTAAGAGCTTCATCTATAATCGACTTCACGTCCATCACCTGGGCTTCTTCGTTCTTGAGTCTTGCAGCTTATTGGTATATGGATTTTTTCATAGTGAGCTTGAAATAGCTGTCGAAAACTTCCGTCTCGATCTGATTTTAACAACATTTGAATGAAACCTCTTACGAAATTATAAAATTTGGAGTGGGCGTCGCCGCAGCCTCTCGACGCCATTTCCAAAGACATGATGCAAATTCGGGTTTGCACATTCGGACCGTGTTTACAACGGCCACCCTTCGCCTCGCATACCATGTCCATGCCCACGATTTCTTCAATCCACTTTTCCCCCATCAAACCCTCCCTCGACTTTCGTTCAGGGCGTAGACCATAGCTCCGAATCCCAGACAGATCGAGATCAGCTCTATTATGGATCCAACGTAGGGTATGAGGAAGAGGATGCTCAAAACCACATAGCCCAAGACGAAGGCGGGAATGTCACCCAGGGTCTGGTTCAGGGCCGAGACGATCCATCTGCCCAGGCTTAAGGAGACGAAAAGGTTTGCCAGCATCAGAGCAACGACAAAGAGCATTAAGAGGAGGAACCCCAGGGGCAGACCCACGATGGTCAACATCGAAATGACGATCAGGATAATCGAAGCGACGATGAGCCCGAGCCCCAGAAGAGCCTTGACCGGCGGAGATTCCCTGATCTCCCGATCGACGGCTGAGGCGCTTCTTGGAAAGAGCCTCAGGATTATCAGGCCGACTATAAGGAACCCAAGAATCATGAGGATGCTGAAGGTCGAGATGAAAGCCTCAGCCTTTTCATCCGCCTCGTCCTCCTGCCATTGTTGGAATTTCACGTCGCCCGCGGTACCAGTGTTCACAAAGTTCCCGGCGTTGACCCAGAGGGTCCCCGTTATGTTTCCGGCGTTGTAGACGTCACCGCCGGAGATGGCCGCGTCTCTTCCGATCTCCGAAGAGGAGAAGATCCTAACCTGGCCGCCAGTCATCACCACGTTTCTGGCAACGTCGCCTCTGAGGTTGATCGTGCCGCCAGCGGCCACGATCTTTCCACCGACGTCGGAGTTCAGGTCGACTTCTCCTCCTAAGACGATCAGATCGTCCTTTATCGGGGCATCTATGTTCACGTTCCCCCCGGCGATGATGGCGCTATCTACTGGAGCGTTGACGTTCACGATGTTGCCTCCGGCGAAGATGTCGTCCTCCACCGGAGAGTTGATGGAGACTACATCATCGCTCAGAAACTCCAAAGCCACTGCATGCGGTGCAGACGCCAAGATCGATATCAGAAACAGGACATACAACCATCTCATTTGGATCACCGTACATATTGAAGGGACTTTATAGAATAAGTAAATTATGTTTCAAAAGTTTCTGCCATCTAGAAACATGTTTGATATTGATATACCAGGATCGATAAAAAAAGTGATGTGAGATCAAACTTAGTTCGCCGTTTCAGCTGAGACCCTTCACGAAGAGACCTCGTAGGTCACCACAACCTGGGATCTGATCTCCAGCATGCCGGGCTCCAAAGATGTGCCCGTCTCGAAGGGGTCGAGCATCCCGGACCAGGAAAAATCGAAGATCTCCATCATATTGAGATCCAACGGATCGAGCCCCGCTGGTTGTTGGTACACCTGAGGATACGACGGCTCGAATATGTCCAACCTCTTCCCGAGCACGAGGCCCGCGGCAGAGGCGAGATCTTCGGCGTCGTCCTCGGCGTCTTCGACGGCCTTTTTGCGCGCTTCGGCCAATGCCTCGCTTGCGTCCTCCAGAGCATACCCGGATATGGCAGCCTCGGCGCCTTCGGCCCTGGCCACCTCAAGGCTCCTGTTGATCAGTGCCTCGTTTTTCGCGTCGAACCTGATGCTGACCTGATCTATTACCTGGCTCACAGCCTTGTCAGCGACGATCACACATGTGGAGTTGTTGCAGACTCTGCTACTGGTCTGGATACTCTGGACGCTTCTGCCGCGGCCAGACTGGACGTCATCTCTTTTCACACCAGCATCGACCAGTGCCTCTATCGTTCTATTCAGGGCATCGGCGTTCTTAATCGATGCCTGTGTGATGTTCTCATCCTCGGTTGTCACGCTGACGGAGACGAAGATCGTGTCGGCCGGGACGAGAACCTTACCGTCACCGATGACGGTCAGCGTGGAAGCGTCCTCGGCCGCCCCCGAAAGCATCAGAGTTATCAGAGTGATCAGACTTAATAAAATCGCCATAGCCTTCATGGCATTCCCCCAGGTCACTAAAATGGTCAAGAAGACCTTAAAGTAAACGGTCGGATGCTGATTCGAACAGAATCCCACGGCCAAGTTATTGTAGACCTTCCGTCCAAAATACGGGCAGAAAGCGTCCCCGTTGGATTTGCATAGAGATGAGACCGCTTGGAAAAAACGAATCCGATGATCGATAGATTGAGACGTGAAACCAAGGAGAGAGTAGGGTCCCTTTTCCAATGGGCCGACGGATTCAGCCGTGGCTCTCTGGGCGTATCGATCCAAGCTATTCGAAGCTTCAACGAAGCCTGGGCCACAGAGGCGGCGGCGGCGATAGCCTACTACGCCCTGTTCTCTTTATTCCCGCTGCTGATCATCCTGGTGGTGGTGAGTAGCACCCTATTGCAGAACCAGGATGTCCAGGATCAGATTTTGAACCTGGTGAGCGAGATTTTGCCGCCAGGTGAGGATCTGGCCCGGGAGAATCTGCAGCGGGTCCTGGAGCTGGGTCGTCTCCCACCTGCTCAGGAGATTCTGAAGGAGAACGTCCAGCAGGTCATGAAGCTGAGGGTGCCTGTGGGAATCGCGGCGGCTCTGGGCCTTCTCTGGGCCTCAACGTCCGTCTTCACCGCCCTCGCCCAGAATATCGATCGGGCCTGGCAGGGAGCAGCCAAGCGCAACTATTTGAAATGGCGCATTCTCGGTCTCTCCATGGCTGGCGGCTTGATGGTGGGGCTGCTTGTCGTCTCTTTATTCTTGGAGAGCCTTTTCGGTCTCCTATCCCAGATTCCGGGTGGGAACGCACCCATCTACGAGACCTGGTTCTTGAAGGTCCTATCAGATCTTATTCCGGTGCTGCTCGTCTTTTTAATCTCCTTTGTGCTGTATCTGTGGGCCCCCAATACCGAGGTGAGACGGTCTGAGGCCGGATGGGGTGCTCTCGCGGCCACCTTCAGCTGGACGGTCAGCAAGATGGCCTTCTCATGGTACCTGGTGATATGGACGGCAAGACACCAGCTGGTCTACGGCTCCCTGGGGGCGGTGGTGGCCCTGATGCTATGGGTCTATTTGAGCGGAATGATCATCCTTTACGGAGCACACCTCAGTGCCGCCATCGGCCAACGAAGGCGGATATAGGTGCCAGACGAAAAAGATCAGAAAAGGGTGACTATGGGGAGAAGACCGGAATCGTCGGACGCGATGAAAGGGCAAGGGTCAATGCCCCTAGAGGCAGGCCATCCATTCGGTGGTCCCGGGACAAGAGCTGAGGTTTGATCCGAGCTTGATGTTCATCTCGATCGAGAAGACCCCGACAAGATCGGTAACCCTTCGGCCGTACTCTGCGTGGCGGCCCTTGCCGTCCGCCTGAGGGTCCCAGGATGCCCAGCCCAGGTGAGCGCCGCTTGAAGCGCCGCCGTACGTACCGCTCTCGGCAAGGCTCAAAGACGCAGAGGTCGAGCCCGAATCCGAGGATACGTTTTCTGCTTGGAGGACGCCGAGGCTGGCGTTGGGGCCGTCGTTCTCCATTCCTGCCTGGCTCGGGTCATCGCCCTCTTCGGTGGAGTTGAGGCTGAACTCAACTTCTGGTGACCAGTCGATCACGAGAACCCCGTCCTCAAGGCGATATAGATCTCCTGCCGCAACGTCGTCTCCGGCCTCGTCGATAGCC
>DUKF01000030.1:8014-12951 GCA_013329455.1 Methanotrichaceae archaeon
TTGAGGATAAAACCTTCGCTTCTGATAGAATCCTGATCCTTTTGAGATGCAAGAAGGGGCAAAGATGATAGAAGATGGTGATCTAAAAAGATCCGGCACCATCCCTCATGGGGGCTCTTGCCGCCCTTCTTCCACCAGGTTCTGGTATGCTTCCAACGCGAGATCCCTCACATCTATTCCCATCTCTCTTGCCACGAGAAGGGCCACAGCATCCAGGTTCACCAGCCCCAGGAGGGAATCTTGCCTCTCGTTCACCATCGAGATCACCTCCTTTCTGCCCATCCCCGTCGCGGAGACGATCAGGCGAACGCCCTTCTCGAATAGGTCCTCTTCCTTTGAGGGCCTGAAGCCCACGGGAACCTCGGCCTGGACGTCATCGAAGGCGGCATGGACGTAGTCGCCCTCGATCCGGACGAGACCCTCGTCAGCCGCCTCCTGCAGAAGCGCTCTCACCTTTTCGGGAGAGCCCCACTTGAGATCCAAAGAGAGAGCGAAGACGAAGTCGCTTATCTTCAGGCTCTTTTTGTCCCGCTTCTTGAAGGGCGTGGCCACCAAATACGCGCGTTCACGATCCAAGAAACTCACCGGCCACAAAGTAAGTCATCCTCGCCATAGGTCTTTTGGCTCTGCTTTGCGCCAGAAATAGATGTCGATCAGCCATGGTGGCTTTTCAGATGCAGAACCGCATCGAAAATGAAATCAAGACGAAAAAATGACAGAGAAAAGAGAAAAGTGGCAGAGGGGCCGGTGGGGCCTTTACGACAAACGGTTCCCCCGGCAGTCTGCCTTCTTACAGGCGAGATCGAAATCCGCCTCGACCGCGATTTTCGGGTCAGACTCTCAAGTTCGTTTCAGATCACCACACATAAACCCATATCGGATTGCTCCATCCGGAGCGGCTTCCCCAGACAGCGATCTGGTGCCAGCCTCTGTAGTCTGCCCCGAACCAGGCATGGTGGTATCCAGGATACCAGTACCCCCAATACTGCCATGCTTCATATCCGTTAGGATATTTTTCGTAAGACCAGATTTTCTGATATTGGTCGTTTCTTATGATGGTGTTCGTTCGCTGGCCGTAGTACAGAGCTACGGGTCCGTTTGTCCACCTTCCACAGTAGTAGATCCACTGCTGAAGCCCGCCATAGTATCTCCGATACGCCTGGGTCCCGCCGCCATAATAGCTCTGAGAAAACTCAGATCCCCCGGACGCCAGAGGCGTGGCAGATCCACCCGGTGCAAGAAGGCTGGACCCGCCCGGAAGGCTGCTCACATCCCGTTCAGAAAGAGACGCTCCATCGTCAAGGTAGGATATTGGCGAACCTGTCGAGGCCGAAGGCGCGCTCACCGGCTGATAACCGCTGGGCTTTGTCCCAGTGGGTGCGCTATCAGAATACACCCCTGGCGACATACTCGGCCCAGAAGTAGGCATGGTTGTCGGATAAGTGGGCGCAGTTGTCGGATAAGTGGGATCGGTTGTCGAATAAGGCACATCCCACTGGTTCGGCCAATTATCTGACCACTGACCCTGCCAGTTATACGGCTCAGACCATGGATTCTGCCAGGAATTGTCATCCGGATACGGATACTGACCCGTACCTCCCAGCTGTGCTGCAGAGATCGAAGCCATCGATATGAGGGCTGCGAAGGCCAGCACTAAACCTGTTACTATCTTTTTAGTCAATTTTTCCACCTCACTTTCAGTCCATGGGCTCTGCAGACTGTTCATTTCTTAAGGAGGTGACCCCCTCTCCATAAGCACACATAGCCCATCAGTGGTTTACAATCTTAATATGATGGGCCTTGCATTTATAACTTATCATGATTGTATTTCCCGGCTCGAAGACCTTTGCGGTCGAAAATTCGCGACCAAGATCTCTCTTGAAGCGGATAGGCAGCTTTTTGAATGATAAGGTCAACATGGTCGGCTTACGATCCGAGAATTAGCCGCAAAGCTTATTCATCCATAGTTATTCTAATTCACCTGCGTATATAATTGTGTTATACCGAAAATCGCAAGAGGCGAACTCCTCCCTCTGGCGGCGTGGATGAGACGTATATAAGACCAACGAGTTCTCACCGGCGTTCCCTATCCGGCGCCTTGCCGGACCTCAACCAAGAATGGCGCCGATCAGGACTACAATCCAGTCACTCCCTGGAGACGGGCAAACGACGCTCGGCCCCCCAGGCGAGGAGACGGAGTCGGACCCATGATCCAACCGATCCGCTATCAAACGAGTGTGGTGCCCAGATGAAGCTGATAAACCTGCTCGCCATCCTGTCGCTGCTGGTTGCCGTTTCTGCGGCAGAGCTTGCAGCAGACAGAGACCGATTCGAAGTGGAACTCCATCCTGGTGAGATTACCAAAAGAACCCTGATTCTCGAGAATTCGGGCGACAAGCCCATCTTCGAGATTACCTCGATCCCCGTGGCCGGAAGCGCGAAAGACCTGGTCATAGTGGAGATCCCAGAGTTCAAGATGCTCGGCCCCGAGTCCGAGGACGTCTACGACGAAGAAGAGGTGAAAGTCGATATAGCGTTCTCTTCGCCGCCTGAGACGACCCCTGGGACATATTCAGGATTCGTCTACTTCTTCGACGATACCACCTCGCTGCCGCTTCTGGTGGAGTTCGAGGTCGAGCTGACCGAGCAGGAGAGCTACGGAATTAGCCTCAGCATCGACGACGCGAGATCGGCTTCTGCCACCGTGGACCCAGAGGAGCCCGCAGAGTTCGAGCTTATGATCAGAAACACAGGCCTCTTCAAAGACGTTTTATCCGTGGATGTGCCCCACCTCCCCCACAGATGGACGGCTGTCCTCTTCGACGGCACCGAATCCGTGGATCTGCCCTACAACCTCACCCTCTCCTCAGGGGTGAACCGCGTCCTCGACCTAGAGATCGTGGGCGAAAGGGCTGGAGATAGCCGGGAGATAGGGATCACGACGACGTCCTTGAGCGATGCTTCGAAGAACGCCTCGGTGAAGGCGGAAATTGAACTCAACCAGGAGATCCGCGCATATGAAGCCATTCTGAAGCTGCCAAAGGCGATGGCGGTCAACAGAACCCACACCGGATCGATCAAGATCAAGCTCAACGTCGACGAGAAGATCTCGGCCCAGGCCGTCGCGCCGCCAGACCTGATGGTCATGCCCCAGAACCAAGTGATCTCGGTCGGAAAAACGAAGTCTGGGGTTGGCAAGTTCACTTTGATGGCCACAAAGCCAGGTCGGTATGAGATCGAGTTTTTGCTACACGACTCCTACGGAATTTCCCTGCCCACGGAGAGGGGGGAGATTTTGGCTATAGAGACGGAGACGTTCGCCATCGTGACCGGTGACGGCCTCCTCTACAGAGCCCTGGCGTTATCTTGCGCCGAGGGAAGAGTGAATGATACCGTGCCAGTGATCACCCTCACCGGTGGCGAGCTGGACGGAGACGACATCGAAGAGCTGGAGGAGATGCCTTTAGCCAAGGTCGTGATCCTGGGGAACGAATCGATCGTACCCTCCGACGTCGAGAAGCTTCTCGCAGAAATTATGCCAACCGAACGAATAGGTGGAGACAACGTCTGCGAGACCTCGTGGCTCTTCGCATTGATCATCTGGCCTGAGGGCGCAGAAGAGGTGGTATTGACGGGAACTGACGAGGTGAAGGCCTTTGCAGCATACGAGGAAGCAAAGAAGATCGGAGCACCCCTGATAATCTGCGGCGCACCTCTATCCGAGGCGAGCGTTTCCGCGCTGGAAGATATGAAGGAAGTGGGCCTATCCAAAGCTCTGATCTGGGGTGGCGGGGTCGATCAGGCCGTGATAGAGACGCTGAAAGATGCGGGCCTGTCCATTGAGGAGGCGGAATAATTGAGACGCTTTTTGATACTCCTAATGTTGTTTGCGATCTTCGCGATCCAGGCTGACGCCCAGATGGAGAGAGGTGCAAAGTCAGAATCCCTGGAAGAGATAATCTTGGTAGGGGCTGACGATTGGCGCGCTGCGGTCGCCGCGACGCCTCTTGCAATCTGGTCGGAGGAGGACGGCATCGAGACGAGGCCCCTTCTCATATTGCCGAAAGAGATTGAGGCAGGAGAGAGGCTGGGCTGGATTGATCAGGCTGACCTCGAACGCTACGGCCCGGCGCCGGCCCTCCACGCCATGACCGCCGCCAACGTATCAGCCCTGGTGATCGATGCGGAGGGCGATCTCGCGAAAAGCCTGGTCGAAGCCGCCCAGAAAGAGGGTGTCAAAGCCTACGTCACCGCTACCCTGGAGGTTCCCGAGGACTCCGAGATTGAGGTTACAGACGAAGACGTCCTGGCGGAGACAGACAAAGGTGCTGCCCTCAGCCTGCTGGGAGAGATGATTGTCCAGGATCGCGGACTCGACCCTACCACCAAATCCGGCCCGATTCCAAGGCAGTTTAGAGACCTTTATCCCGACTCGGCCCAGATCGCCATCAGCTCAGATGGGATCGTCGTCGCCGACCGGCTCTGTCCCGTGGACCCAGAAGCTAGAGATTACCTCTACGACCAGGTTGAGGATCTGATCGAGGATTACGGCGCAGATGGTGTGGTCCTCTACAAGTTCGGGTTTTTAGACGAAGATCACTGCTTCTGCGACGTCTGCAAAGAGGAGTTCTACAACGACACCGGCGTCGACCTCTCAAGAGTGGGATCCAGCAGCTACAACCGCCAGCTTTGGAAACGATGGAAAGAGGAGCAAGTCCTGGAGGTCGTCGAAGAGGTCGCAAATATGACCTCTGAGCTAGGTCCCGTAAAGCTCGGCGTCGCCGTCGGGGACCCCTTCGATAGGAGCGAGGGGTACAACTATGTCGAGATCTCGGATCTGGCAGACTTCATGGTTGTGAGCCCCGTCGCGCCGGCGGATATGAAGGTGGCTGCGGGGATGACGGAAACTCCTGTCTTCGTCAGGCTCAGCGCCGACT
>DUKF01000070.1 GCA_013329455.1 Methanotrichaceae archaeon
GGTTCACGGGCCTCGTCTACTTCGGCCTATTGATGCTTGTGGGGCTGGTGAAGACAGGTCTTGTGATGGTGACGGGCCGACTTCTCCTCGACGAGAAGACGGAAAGCACTGCCAACGCCAACACCACCGACACCACCGACACCAATTTCGCCATCGTCGAAGGGAGAGCTGAAAACACAAACAAAAATCGACCGCCACTGAAAGAGGCCCTGGTCATCAGTGCAGGGGCCGCGAGGCCAAAGGTGATGAGAGTGGTGAAGATGACGACGGGAATAATGTTCCTCGTTTCGGTCCTGATCGAGATCGGAGCCTTCGATCTCCTCTCCCTCCACCTGAGCGGGATTCGAAATTACCTGCCCCTTCCGGCCGCGGGCCTCAGCATCATTGCCGCCCAGTTCGCGGGGTACGTCGCCGCTTACACCGTGGCGGGCGGGCTACTGGCGACGGGAGAGCTTTCAGGAAAGGAGGTCGTTGTCACTCTGATGGTCGGAAACGTCATCACCAGCGCCGCCTGGGCCGTCAGGTGGCTGATCCCCTCTCATGCCGGGATCTTTGGCCCGAGGATCGGAACAGAACTTGTGATCTTCTCGACAGGCCTGCGAGACGTTATCATGCTCTTCGTGGCCTTTGGGGTGATGGTCTTCTGGTGAGGCGAATAACCAGAAAAAGAGACGAGAAAATGGTCTGAAAAGGGCGGCGCGCGAAAAGCCACGCCACACACCACCCGTCGCCGTCCAGCCGCCGGTTTTGGGACCTGACTTCTGCCGCTGGATTTGCTTTGTGGCGAGCCTATGACTCCTCGACCTAAACTGCGGACCCTGTGACTGTCAGGGTGTACTGGAAGGCGCCACCCCAGAAGGGCTCGACCTCGATATAGTAGGTTCCGGGCTCAAGCTCCTGCCCGATCTTGGACCAGCTCCCCTCCCCGCCGTCGTCGTCGTAGTCGATCTCCTCCATCTCTTCATCGTAGAGGTAGAGGTAGGAATCGCCTTCTGAATCCCCCGAGGTCTCTATTTCGACCTCCTGGGTCTCATTCACCTCGAAGACATAGTAGTCGACGTCGTCTCCGGGGCGGATGCACCCGGCTTTCGTCAGCTCGCCCTCTTCGGTCAGGGCGCCCAGATTCAAAGCCTCTCCGGGTGAGTCGTTCGGCTCATCTTCGCATTCGAATTCGAGGCCAAGGAAGGCGATGCTCAGGACGTAGACTGCGATGGGGTCCAGGCTCTCGGACTCCGCCCGAATGGCGTATCTCCCAGCTTTGAGATCGGCCTCGATCCCGTAATCGCTGTGATCCATCGGAATGTAGCGGCCTTCGCTCTCGTTGTAGCCGTAGAGGACAAGGGGGACGGAATCCGAATAATAGTCGAAGAGATCGAAGTAGTCATCTTCATCCTGGTAATCTTCGTAATCCTCGGCCATGTCGTAGGTATGGCTGGTTATCGTCACATAGCCCACCGACTCTGGTTCTACCTCGAAGAGGAAGAAGTCGGTGTCTGCCATCGGCTCGATGGAGCCGCCGATCATCGCCATATCGGTCAGGGTCCCGAGGTCGTTTCCCTCCGAAATGCAGTCGTTGGGCTCGGACTCGAATAAGTTGCTGAGGGCGATGGAGTAGTTGCTGGCCTCCAGGTCAACAGAATCGACGCGGACGAGATATGTGCCCGCTTCGGCCGTCATCGAAAGTAGTTCCTCACCGGAGTCGAGATAGCTCAAATTTTCGTCGTAGATGACAAGACGTAAGTCCTCGGTCGTGTCCGAGGAGACGATGAGGTCAGCGGTGGGAGCCTCAACGACGAATTTGAACCAGTCGATGTCGCCGGGGTACTGAAGGGACGTCTGGTACGTGATCATCCCACCTTCGGCCCCGATCGTCCCGAGGTCTGTCGCCCCCGAGGCGACGTCGTCTGGCTCCGCCACTTGGGCGAGCCCTACACCACCCGAGACGAGAAGGATCACCAAAAATGCGATTAATTTTGCGCAAATTTTTGTGCTCATATATGTTCCTCTTTTAGTGGTATTAAGCATCAGATCCGATATTTAATTTAGCGTCCCTGAGAAAATCGCCCGCTAATGGGTGGCGATTTCCGGAAACAGGCTCGTCCTGAACTTTGAATAAACGCCGGAATTTAGGTTGGGAATTGTGAATCGTTCTATATTTCCGGATCCAGCTCATTTTCAGGGGGTAGGCACGACGAAACCGATCCTGGCCCTGGCGCTGGTGGCACTTCTGCTGGCGGCGGGCGAATCTGAGTGCGCGTCGGATTCTTGCGAGGAGGTCCTCGAGAAAGGATCGGATGAGGGTGACAAACCCGACGCGAGGCAGAAAAGCATACACATTTGGTTATCCTGAAGCGGCTCCTGGGGTCCGTGTTCCAGGCTCTGCTGATAACGGCCATCATCAAGACGTGGCTGATTAGGTAGCCGGCTAGCATGTCAGCTGATGGTGAAGCTCAAAGTTGCCGGAAAAAAATCGCCAGGACCACCGAAATCGCCAGCCCCGCTCATGGCCCGTCGCCAAGAGGGCGATGTTAACCGAGGAGCCCATGAATCATCTTGGGCTGGGGTATGGGACGGGGCGAGTCGAGGTTTTGGAGCCAGGCGGCGGGGAGTTGAGGGCAAGGCTGCAGACCGGAAAGAACCGAGCACCTGAAGACCGATCGCCTCAGATAATACTTGAATCGCCTTCATGGAAAATAGGCCACAAGGTTCGGCAGAAATGGGCTGCGGATCAGATACGACGTAATCCGCTTCAATTCCAGGGCCCCCCCCCCCCGAAAGCTCTCGGGAAAATTTTGCACTTTCTTCATTACTATTGATCATAAGTAAGCGCATGCGTGCGACAAAGACAGGAGAAGAAATTAAGGCTCTGATAGCGGAAGCACATTTGATGAAAAAAGCAGCTTCGATTCTTGATATCTCAGATCGTCCCGACGCTCAAGAGATGGCTCGGAAGCTGAAGTTGTCGAGTTCTGATAAACTGGAATTGGCTGAAAAACTGAGGTCTTTGGCCAGATTGGAGAATCTAGACGTTTATCCGGTGGAAACTGAAAGGGTTGTTAGGAAAGGTGAAACCAAGACCTATACATACTGGTATGCATCTTGGAGATTAGGCAAAAAGGTCAGAAATGTTTACATAGGTAGCATTAGGAGAATGAGTCACGATGAAGCCTTCACCAAGGCGCGAAAATTGAAGGCTGAGGACTTGGGTATCGATTTATGAAGATCTCCACGTTTGATTTTTGTCGAATACCCCGCAGCTCTGCTGCGGGGCTGGACAAATAACTGACCTATTAGTTTAAATTGGCGGTGGATTGTGTAATTTATAATGATTGAAGAAGAAATAATTACCTATAAAATGATACAATTTGCGGTCTATTGACATAACGGGGTGCCGTTCTCCAAATATCAGATCCTAATAAATTTGATACAGAATATCATGTGATACCGAATCTTGTATGCGCAGTGACTCGCCTTTCTCAACTCAATTATCCATACAGAATATGCAACAAACCTTAAGTTTGCATCTTGACCATCCAAACCGCAGCAAGCGGTGGGGCATCCAACTTAAAACAAATAATTAAACTTTTATGTGTATGACATGAGTATGACTTAACAAAAAATTGTCATATACAAAATATATTACTACTATTAGCTATTAATAAGATATTGTGGGGCTTCTAAAACTTGGAGCTTCTAACCTGAAATGTGCATGTTGTAGAATAGGTGATAAAAATGGCTGAGAACATATACAAAGATACGCCGCAAGTCGGTGACCCAGTTTCTATCTATGAAGAACCGATGTTGGTTGGATCTATAACAAGAGGCACGAAATTTTCATCATTTGGGGCAGATCGTGGACCCCTGAAGAGGCTTGATGCATGGACTATACATACGGGAAAATCGGGCCGAATTGTTAAGTCTGTTATGTTGACGTATGAGAACGACACCACAGATCAGTTCGGAAAAAATGGTGGTAGAGGACATAAAAGTATTGAATTCGCCGATGGTGAACGAATAAGTTACCTATCTATGTGGGGTAATGGTAAGAAGAAGCTTGACAGACGTAGAGCAGTAGGCCGCATCTATTTAACGACGAATAAGGGCCGAAAGTTCGACACGGGGAAGGGGAAAAAATTCCCTGTTCAAGGGACGAGAGAACACCCGGTCAAAGATCTTGGTTCAGGAACGTGTGTAGGAGTGAGTGGGAGGGATGGCAAATCCATATATGAACTGGCATTCCACTTCATCAAAAAAATAGAAAACTGCCGTCTAGAGAATGTTAAATACGATGATTTCGATCCTGCAGCCGGAATCCGCCCCCTGACGATAGAGAGTTTCGACCAGGAGAACGAAACTGAGGAAACAATTGAGTGGGAATTCTCGGGCTCTAAGGAGATCACGAAATCATCTGAGTGGTCGTTCTCTAGAGACAAAAAAATGTACGCTGAACTTACTGTTTCAGCGAGTATTCCAGTGTTGGGTGGTCTGGAAGGGAAGGTTGGTTGGGAGTTAAGCAAAACTTCTACACGTACAAGAAGAAGCGAAGAAACGGATACTCTGGTGTGGTCAATGAGTGGGCAACTTAAAAAGGGAAAGGTTCAACTCTACGCCATAACGAGTGTAGGGGAGATGACGGTTCGTTACACGGCTGATTTAGTCGTGGAAACGGCGGACGGCGCTTCGGCGACATTTAAAGGCGTCGAAGGATCCTATAAGGGGGTTTCGAACACGAACGTTAGCGTTAAGGCTCAACCTCCAGAACTGGATTTCGATTCGGAAGAGGATTTCGATTCGGAAGAGGATTTCGATTCGGAAGAGGATTTCGATTCGGAAGAGGATTTCGAATAATCTCCGGGCGTGCGGCCTCCTTTAATTAGCCTTTAAATAGAGAAAACGCCAAATTTGGGATTTTGGGGGGTTTTCGAAATCCCCGGAATCATGACATTTCGTTGCGAGATCGAATGTGAAATGCTGCCCCAGTTTCCCTTTTTTTGGTAATCTTGTCTCGATCACTGGCTCAAATGCTTGCCTATAAGCCTCAGTTTCCGTGCCCACGCACTCTGCCTACTTCCGATATGAGAAGCTTTCTCTCCGGTCACTGAACCCTCCCTTTGTTAAAGTTACGAACGCTAAGTTTGATGCCCATCCGGTGTGTAAGACGGTGTCGACCCAAAAAACACCTGAACTTGTAGCAGATGGTTTCTATGTGATGCTGCGTTGTATATCAGACCCAAAATTCGTGACCATATGGTAATAAATAATATGATTAACTAATTTTAGCTCTTATTTAACGCCTGATTAGAATTTATCGCGTGTTTCACCTTCTAATTATTATCCTGCTTGATAGCCACTTAGTCCCCTCCCATCGCCTCCACGACCTCTCGCAGACTCCCGGCCTCGGTCTTGACGGTCTCGACCCCGGCCTCGGCGAGGGCGTAGCCCGGACCCTTCCCCTCAAGGCTCTCGCCCGCAACTACGACGTCGGGCTTGTTGGAGAGGAGGAAACCGGCGACCTTCAGGCCTTTTCCCTTCTCCATATCCTTGTAGGGGTTGGCGAGGATCGTCTGCCCCTCGACCTGCTTTTCTTTCAGGTTGAAGTCGACGAGGGCGAAGTAGGGCGACTCGCCGAAGTGGGAGCTTATCTTTCCATTGAGGTCTGCGAGGGCGACGGCGTACCGCAGATGGGTCCTGGGCTTCGGCTCGTAATGGATCAAAACTCGGTCGACGTTGGGAACCGCCTCTCTTATGTCCCGCTCGATCCGTTGGCTTGCAAGGTGCGCCCTCGTCAGATCCGTGATCCTGAAGGCGACCTTCGCCTCGACGAATAAGTACCGTCCGGAATTTCTGCCCGTCAGCTCCTCCACGGCTGAGACCTCGGGATTGGCCTCTATCGCATCCTCGATCTTCTTCAATGTGGCCTGGTCGATGGAGGCGTCCAAAAGCACCCTCATCCCCGAGACGAGGATCTCCCAGCCGGCTTTGATGATGAGGACGGCGATTATCGCCGCTGCGATCCTGTCGAGGGGCAGATCGAACCATTGGCCCACCAGGGCCGCAAAGACGACGAGCTCGGTGAGAACGTCGGCCCGAAACTGCCGGCCGTCGGCGACGAGGCTTGGGGAGCTGAACCTCTTTCCGATCCTCATTTCGTAGGTCCCGAAGAGGAGGGGGATGGGGACGATCGCCGCCACCGCCACCAGAATCCAGCCGCTGTAGGGGACGTGAGAAGAATCACCGAGCGCGGCCTCCACGGCGATCTCGTAGGCGGTTAGAAAGAGGAGTAGCGAGATGATCACCGCGACGAGGTTTTCCACCTTGTAGAGGCCGTAGGGGAAGCTCTTGCTCTTCCTCCCGGATATGAAGATGCCGAGGATCAGGGCGGTCGAGCCGAAGACGTCCACAAGTGAGTGGACGGCGTCCGCTCTGAGGGCGAGGCTGCCGGAGAGGTAGGAGAGGGTGAGCTTGATCCCGACGAGGGAGAGGTTCACCAGGAGGGAGAAAAGGGCCAGCCTCGACACGGGGTCAGCGCCGCCTTTCGTATCCGTATCCGCATCCTTCACCGTCGCTATGCCGGTTGCCCCTTTCACCTTATCGTTCCCCTTTTTGGGAGGGGTTCCAGGGTTCGTCCGGTCCGCGGCACTTTCGTTTCTCCCGTACACGCTCATCACCTCATTTTACCCGGTGTTTCTTGCCCGTCCCAAAGATCTCTCCATCAAACGGTGGTGTAGACCAGAAGGACGCTGTAGCTCGGATCTTTGGGAAACCTGGCCACCACCTGGGCCTCGCCCTTCGATAGGACCACCTCGCCACTGAAGATGTCGTCGCCCTCTTTGAAGAGGGGTGTCCAACTTCCATCGTTGATCAATGCCACCTCCTCGGCTCCGGGGACCACAAGCTCGAGCTCGTGGGATATCCCTGCCTCCAGCCTGCCTTCCAGGGGGCAGCGAAGGCTGGCTCCCGCTTCGGCAAAGGTTCCAAGGGTCCGGGGATATGTCATGCCCTCGATCCCGGCTTTGGCCACAACGGAGTACTCGATCGCCGAATTGTACTCTCCGCCAGGTTCGCCAGCTCGTTTCGCATAGATCCTGAGGGTGTAGTTTCCGGGCTTCGGGAAGGATGCCCTGACCACGTTTTCGTCATCTTCTCTCTGGGTGAAGGTCCAATCTTCGGATAGCTCCCGTCCATCTTCGTCCAGGAGCCGTGCCAGGAGGAGGACGTCCTTGGGGGCCGAGAACGTCACGTTCAGCTCTGACCCGGCCTCGATCAAACCCTCGGGATGGCTCTTGACATCGAGACCGATATCCCAGAACGCATCCCAGACGACAGGAAATCCCGTCTGGACCTGGGCCTTCGGCCCAGCCTCGATCCGATAGTCGAGAGCCCAGTCGTACACCTCTCGATCCTCATTTTCTCCCCTTCTTGAGTAGATCCTGAGGGTGTAGTTTCCAGGACCCGGGCAGGCCGCTCTGACCAGAAGATCGTCCAGAGACCGCTGGACCTGGGCGAAACGTTTGGGAAGCTTTCGCCCTTCCTCGTCCAGCAGCTCGGCGATGACGTGCACATTCTCAGGGGCCGAAAGGCGCACGTTCGTGCCCTCTTCGGCATCGATGGTCCCCACCTGATGTCCGACGATCTTCATGTCGTACTTGAAGAAGGCGGGCTTTGCGTAAGCGAGCCCCTCGAACTCCGCCTTTGATATCGGGGCATCCAGGAGCTGCCAGCTTTGATCTTCGGGAAAGTGGGTCCAGACCAAGTATTCGGGCGGAGTGAGGAAATAAAACTCCTCGAACCTCTGGACGAAACCCTCTTTGGGGTCCAGGTGGCCCGCGCCCCAGGTGGAGTCGACGAGGTGCCACTGGCCTTCGATCTTGACGGCGTTCCAGGCGTGGTTGCTGGATTTCGGAATCTTCGGGCCGACAGAGTAGCCGTACCCCTTCCCGTAACCTCTGATCACCACAGCCTCTATGCCGGACAGATCACAGAGCCTCTGGAAGAGGGCGCTGTAATCGCTGCACACTCCCTTCTTCTCCTTCAGCACCTCTTCGGGGGACCGCCCTCTGCAGACGCCCGCCATTGAGCCTTCGACGTCGTACTCGACGTTGGCGGTGATCCAGCGGTAGATCGCCCGCGCTCGCTCCTCGTCATTTTTTGCGGGCTTTGTGAGATATAGAGCAAGAGAATCGAGAGACGACTCCACTTCGGCCGGGGCATCGAGGGTGTGCTGGTCGATCTTCTGATATAGGCTCGCGCTTCTCCAGCTCTGGAGAAGGGCGTTTCCATCCTCAGAAAGCTTGGTCCAAATTACGCGGTCGTTTCCCGTGTCGTTCAGGACAGGAGTTTCGTCGACGATCCTGCCAGATTCATCCATCAAAAGGATCGCCTCATCCGAGTCGAAGAAGACCTGGCCGTCGGCCTTATCGAACTTCACATCGAAGGTTCCAAGGGACGGAACGATTGTTCCCGGCTGAAAAGTCTTTATGGTTCTGTTCCGGGTTGTGGTGATGCTCCAGCCACCGATCTCCGTCACCCGGTCGCCGGGATTGAAGAGCTCGACCCACTCTCTTCCCCCATCGTCTCCTGGAGGGTTCAGTTCCGCCCGGACGATCAAGACTGCTGGTTTTTCCGAGCTTGCGCCGCTCGCCTCTTCAGCCCCAACCGCCGCCATCACCAAAAGAAAAGATAGGAGCAGAACCCCGATCCAAAGCCGTCTCATATTCTCCCTCGAATTTCAGGTCCTTCTCGCGGTTCAGGCTCCTTCTGCCGTTTCCACGTGAATTGTGTCGAGGAGTCTCTTCGTGGTGTCCCACCGGTAGCTTGACTCTATCTCGCACCTGGCCTTTCCAAGGACAGGACCCTCTTCGGTCTTGACCTGGTCCGGCCAGTAGATCGCAACGTAAAGGATCTGGTAGTGCTCGTCCTCCCCGATTCCAAGGACGCCCGCCTCACCGTCGATCGTCCATTCTGATGCGTTATTCTTGACGTATCCCTCGGTCTGGAGGGCCGCCTCAGCAAGAAGCATCTCTGTTCCCTGGTTCACGATCCTGAAATCGTCGTAGCTGGTGATCTTGATCGTCGCAGCTCTGTTTCCCCCGTCCAGGATGATACTGTGCCGCTCAAGGCCGATCCGGTCCTGAGTCTCGCCGGGCATAGGCCCCTCCTGGACGATGGTGTAGTTCTTCTCACCGAGGTCGAAAGAGACCTCGTAGGGACCTGCGGTCACCGTCTCCATCGTCGAGTGCTTTTGGGTCGCCTCCACCTTTTCGACGTGGACTGTATCTAGCAGCTCTTTAGTCGCCGTCCAGGGAAGGCTTGAAGATATCACGCAGGAGGTCTCCCCCAGGTAATCTCCGGGGGCCAGGTATCTATCCAGCCAGTAAGCTACCTGGTAGACTTCTCTTCCTGAGACCTCCCCGAAGGTCGTCAGAAATCCGGTGTGCCGGTCCACGAGTCTGTCTCTCGTCTCGACGCTCATGCATCCGATGTTCCAGGGCATCTTTCTGCTCAGGGTTTTGGTCTCACGATCGCCAGCCGGGACGGGATTGTGATAGCTAGTCACGTTGATCTGGGCCCGACCGTCATCGCAATCCAGCAGGATCGAACGTTCGATGTAATCGGTCCCCGAAGGCGTCTTCCCCTCGATCGTTCCAGCAACCTGGACGTTGCAGCAGGCTGCAGACTCCAGGCTGAAAGAGACCTGGTCGGGGCCCAGGTCCACGGTTTCCTGGGCCGCAAAGGCCGCTTGGGCCAGCAGCAGGGCCGCTGAAAAAATCAGAAATATTTTCGTTCTCATGATGCTAACCTCCACTCGAAGGCGGTTTAACCGCCGTTCTCGTAACGGTGGGCTTCGTTCTTAAAGGCTGTGTGATCCATCGATCGTCGCTCAAGCTCCCAAGCGTCATTTTATACGATAGCATTCTCCGTCCTCGGCTATTCTGATCGTCACCTTCGATGAGTGGAGGAACTCATCAACTGCATTCTCCCAGTCTTCGTCGTCGGGGACGTGATCGTAATAACCTTGACTGTAGTCTCCAAATCCGGAGAGATGGTTGATAAGAACCAGGACCTCCTCATCTCCCGAGCACCATCGGTCGATGAGCGTTTTGTTCTCCTCGAAGCTTGCGTGGTATTTTCCAGAGTCCTTGATGGTGTTTGAGTCGAGGATCAAGCAAGCCGGGTCCCGAAGATCCGAATTTCCCGCCACCCAATCTTCCATCGATTTGAAGTCGCCGGAGATAACGACGTTTCTGGATCGAAGGCTCCCTTTCCCCCGCTCGTCGGGACGGTCTCTGAGCTTGTCTGATCTGAACCTGAATATGAATAGACACGAGCCCGGAGCGTGTTTCGAATGGCGGACCGGCAGCGCCTTGAACTCCAGGGGGAACGCGTCATCCACCACCACATCTTCGCTTGGCAGGAGCATCCCGTCGAGCCTTTGGACCGAGTACCAGAGGTCATGGTCCAAAATCGGCGTCCACCTGACCAGCCCATCCAGGTAGCCGAACCTTGTCCTCACACCGTCCTGGGGATGGTTAAGGCAATCTTCGGTCCCGATCACAGTCAGCGGTTGGAAGAGACTTTCTGCCCTCTCAAAATCCCTGACACCTCTCTGGATCATCAGACCCCTCATCCTGCTGTTCGCAAGCCTGTCCAGGTCCGAGACGTGGTCGAAATGAGGGTGGGTCAAAAAGAGGACGTCCGGCGCCAAAATCTCCTTATCGACCATCGTCTCGATGCATGGTGCCCCGGCGTCGATCAGAAAGTGGAATCCAGCCCCGTAGTCTTCGCCCTCTTCCGATAATATGATCGAGGTCGCCGTATGTCCTCTGCGTCTTCGATTGGGTGCGGGTCCAAGCTCTCTTCCGAAGGGACCTCCAGTGCCCCAGGTCCATATATCGATCTTCACGAAGTCACCCTATCTGTCTTCTTTTCGGTCAGTATTTCCCCTCGGCTCTCTGGATTTTTCCAAAGCTCCTCAGCCCTTTAGTCTTTTGGAATTTGAGGGATTTAAGCTATCTGGAACGACACGTATTTTATTCAGAAGCGAGATATAGAGACCCAAAGGAATCTTGCGGGGTAGTGAGAACGAAGGGAGTAGCGATAGGCGCACTTTTGCTCATGGCCGTTTTGGCGTGGGGCGAGGGTGCTGGAAGCCCGGCCATTTCCGAGCCGGTCCAAAACGAGGACTTCTACAACAGGGTCAGAGCGTCGGGAACTGGCTACTTCGAGGTGGGGTCCTCCGTGGTGGACAGGAGGATGGGCCTAGAGTACTACAGCTTCATGTACGGGGACGGCCACCTGGAGATGGACTCAAAGAGCGCCGTCTCCAACAGAGCCATGAACGTCCAGGGAACTTTGAACGGTTCCAGTGCGCCCCTGAACCTCCTCGAAGACGTCAAGATGAGCTACTCCGGCGAGACGCCTATGGTGGGGATGAAGTACATCCACTCCAACGACTTTTACGGAGGCATCGGTGCCGAGGTCCAGGAGTTCTTCGAAGTGACGGAGATGGAGAAGATCCAGACCACATACTTCGCCTCGACCGATCCGGCCTCCCAGGTCTCTGACCCCGCCAACGCCTCAGCGATCAGAGGCGGGAGCCCCGCCCACCTGGTGGGCATGGATCTTCAGAGCAGCTTCAATGGAACCTGGCAGAGCGATTACAGGTGGCACAAGATCTTCTACAAGGACATCAAGGAACACCAGACCTTCTCCGGTGTCTTCGACGTCGAGAGAAGCTTGAGGTTCCACGAGAACCCCACCTTTGATGGATTCAAAGGTCTGTGATGTGGTGTGGACTAAAAAAGATCAGAGGTTCGGGTTCGGCAGGCTGTGTAGCCCTTCCCCTCCCTTTTTATAAGCCCCACCGCCCGTAAAATTTTAAGCCAGAAGGGATCGCTCAAGCTCGAACCAACCGTCGAAGTTTCGTCGTGGAGGGCTGGTCGCGAGTGCTATTCGGCATTATTGATTTGCTACGCCTTCATCATCCGTCTGGATCGGTCGTGGAGGTCGAATAGCGGTAGAAAACGCCGGTGCGGCCCTCGGCCGGACCTGACGGTCTATATGGCGTTTCGGGCGGAGAGTTAATTTGCTCGACTCTGACCTCAAGGGCCGGATCGCCGAGGCAAAGGTACATCTTGACGTTGTCGGTGGCGTACGAGGAAGTTCCGTACTTGGCGATCACCTCGACCTTGGCATCGTTGAGGATCCAACCGAGGTCGAGTATCTCCTCGTTGCCGATCGCATCGAAGAGGTATATGTCAAAATCGTGGTTTGGCTCCGTCCAGGTGGGCCGGGTCGCTCCCAGAAAGGCGACCGCAGAATCGTCGTCCTTGACGAACGCTTCCGCGAGACACTCGCCCGATTGGTCGAGGGCGGCGTTGGCACAGGCGACGCTGAAGATGATGGGGGTCATATCGCCGTTGTTCAAGGCGTGGGCATCCGTCGTTCTATACTCCTGACCAGCCGAGTTCCAGTCGGCCCCCCAATATGTGTAGTATCCGTGCCCCCTGTAGTTCACGAGGCCCGCACCCGAATCGATGGCTGCCTTAACGTCGGCGTTGGTGGCGGCATCACCCCCCTTGGAAGGCAGAGCCCCGTACGCCGTCTCGAAGATGAAGGGATTAGCATAAGAGGCCGTTCTTATCGCCTCTTTGCACCCCTGGTACTTTCCTGGCGCATCCTGCGCATGGGCGACGAGCAAAACCTTCTCCACCCAATCGCCAGCTGGCGGATTTCCTTCATAGGCCAGGATCTTGTTCACCTGCTGGGCAACCTCTGCGTCGTTGTTGGCGGATATTCGGCCGACCGCGAGCTCCGGGTAGAGGTCGCTACCGGCAACACAGCCGTACCAGTAGTCGCTGGGAAGGGTCATTTCCGGGAAATAGTACCTGAAGGAGGATGAGGGATCCCAGTTGGAGTTCCAGGGCAGGCGGTCGATGTCGCCCACGAGAAGCACGTATTCAAGTTCGGGATGAGTGGCGTAAACGCCAGCGATAACGTTTTTGACATCTGTTGCTGACGGCGTGCTCGAAGAGGTGAAGTAGTAGGAGACGTAAGGAAGCCCTTTCTGGTCGTGCCAGTCTAGGAGTGGCTTTATGCTCCCTGAAGACGTTTGGCCGTCATGTCTTATCGACAAATACTTCACAAGATCGGAGGGCTGACCTGGTCCGTCGATTCCAACTTCACCAATGAGCGGGAGTTCTTTCTCTGAAGATTCGGGCTCCTTCACCGTTATGTCAAGGGAGTCGTAGTTCAAGATCACGTCCTGGTACATCTTGGCGAACTTGGGCTCCACCGCCTTTTTCGCGAGGGTCCCGCCCTCGCAATCAAGTCTGACTCTTATGTGGTCGTAGACTCTCAGCTCTCCCGCGGCCGGATTGAAGATGATGGGGTTCACCTGAAGGTCCACGACTTCAAGATCGCGCCATGTTCCGGCAGCTCCCACCTCGACGAGCTGTTCAGGACGGAAAACGTCCTGAGAGTAAAACTCCTCATCGATCACGAAGGCGTGATCCTCATCGGAAACTTCCCAGTCGACCTCGGGCGGCTGGAATGGATACACCTTGTACCCTGAGTACGCCATGTACGATGATTCGAGAACGGCAGCTCGCACCGACGCCCCCTCGGGGACGGCTATCGTCTCCTTTATCACGGGAAGCTGTGGCCTTCCCACCTCGGATGTGGTGGCTCGTCCCGAGATGGTGAGGATCTGGAAAGCTTCGCCTTCTTCTTCCGTCTCCTCCACCCTCAACCCTCGGACTAGGAAGTCGACGACCGTACCTTCGGCATCCGAGCTCAAAATCAGAACTTCGGCAACGTCTTTGGTACCGTTCAGTATGAAGCTCTCGCTGCTGTTTTTCTCTTCGACGGAATCGACGTTCCCACTTTGCGGCAGCGCTGGCACCGGTGCCATTAGCAGAATGGAAAAATCGGCCCCTTCTGCAGAAATATCGATACCAATCGTCGACGCTAACCCGCTTGCGGCATATGGCATCAACGCCAGAACGATCATCAATGTCGTTAATTCCTTCATCCTTCAACCCCCCTCGACACCTGCTCTCAGCGCTATTTGATGATATATAATCCTCTTCCGGGGGAACATTCGTTCACGCGAAGTTCGTGCAAGTCGTTCGTCACCAGAATCACATTTTCGATATTTGAGGAAAAAGTCAAACAGCGCACCCCG
>DUKF01000117.1 GCA_013329455.1 Methanotrichaceae archaeon
GACATCCTCGACGAGATCGATATCATGTTTTCTAAGGTGGAGACCTGACCGCTGGCTCGATGGCTCCAGCTTGATCTAGAACTCAGCCATCAACTATGCCAGAGGGACTGAAAAGAGACGCCGCGCCCAGCGTGGTCACTGAGTCTGCCGATCGGATCGACTCAACCACCCCCCCGACCTCCGGCCCGATCGACGTCTGGCGAGTGGCGGTGCCGTCAGAAGAGGACGTAAACGAACAGCAACGTCAGGATTGCCACGAACAGGATTGCGGAGAGGAAGGAGTACTTCCGGCGGAGATGAGGGTTCTGGCGAAACGCCTCTTGCAGGGCCTCGTTTCGTTTCATTCCATCTTTGCTAATATACAAATATTAGATAAACGTTGCTGACCCATTTGTGGTCATACCTGGATTCCTCGAGAAGAACAACGATGAGGCGACAGCGACCTCCGATCGGAAAAGCGCAACGAGAATTAAAACAAGAGATGGATCGTCGAATATGAAGATTGACAACCTAAACCAAGCACTAAAGGCCGCCTCGGCTGGCATTGAGATGGCGATCTCGATTTTAATCGGGAGCGTCCTCGGATACTCGGTGACCAACCTGCTCGATGAAGGCTCCGGCTACATCGGCCTTACAATCGGGGCCATTTTAGGCCTGATCTCAGGGACCTACAGCCTCTACAGAAGGTACAGGTAGATCTACAGAAGTCATGGTAAGATTACAGATAACCTAGAACCGATTGCTAATAACCGATTGCTGATTCCCGAGACTTGACATGAAGATACCGCTGGGCTAGCGACGTTTCCATCCTCGATAACGTGTTATAAGCCTGTCAGCGGCTCAAAACCTCGACCTTTGTCAGGTGAGGTCGCCTTCTTGCATCCAGACTCTCTGGCTGAATTTCCAAACCTGACCACGCCTTTCGCGCCATCGAAGCCCATTTTCCAAGGCCAAATCGCTTGAACTCTGCAACTCTTTAGACCTTCCTATTTAAAGGAGAAAACAGCCGGTGGCGCCCGAAAAGTATTAAGCCTATACTCGTCCTTGATTTAGCCTTCAAAAGGCCAGAAAAATTGCGAGAAAACTGATATGAAATCGATCCTCATCAAAGGTGCCCGCGAGCACAACCTGAAGGACGTTACCCTGGAGCTTCCTCGGGACAAGTTCATCGTCATCACCGGCGTCTCGGGCTCGGGCAAGTCGACCCTCGCCTTCGATACCATCTACGCCGAGGGGCAGCGCCGCTACGTCGAGTCGCTGTCAGCCTACGCCCGCCAGTTCTTAGGGCAGATGAACAAGCCCGACGTCGACTCGATCGAGGGGCTTTCCCCAGCGATATCCATCGAGCAGAAGACGACATCGAAGAACCCCAGAAGCACCGTCGGGACGGTCACTGAGATCTACGACTACCTCCGGCTCCTCTTCGCCAGGGTCGGAACGCCCCACTGCCCGGTCCACGACGTCAAGATTGAGTCGATGTCCCCGGAGAGGATAGCCGATGGAATCGTCGAAGCTGCAGGCAAAGGCGCCGGAAGAGGAGGGATGGTCACCATCCTCGCTCCGGTCGTCCGCCAGAAGAAGGGGACTTACGGACAGCTCTTCAAGGACCTGAACTCCGAGGGCTTCGCCCGGGTCCGGGTGAACGGGGATATCCAGAGGACCGACGAGGAGATCGACCTTGACCGGTACAAAAAGCACGACATCGAGGTCGTAATCGATCGGCTCGACCCCCTCGATGATCGATCGAGGCTCGTCGAGGCCTGCGAGCGTGCCCTCGAACGGGCCGACGGGCTTCTGATCGTCGTCGACCCGGAGGGGCAAGACCGGCTCTACTCTTCGAAGATGGCCTGCCCCGTCTGCGGCATGGTCTTCGAGGAACTTCAGCCTCGAATGTTCTCTTTCAACAGCCCCTTTGGAGCCTGCGAAGCCTGTAACGGCCTTGGGATCAAGATGGAGTTCGACCCAGACCTCATAATCCCCGACAAGAATCTCTGCATGGCCGACGGCGCTGTGGCCCTATACCGAAACCACGTCGACGGATGGCGGGGCCAGTACTTGGCGGCCGTCGCAAAGCATTTCGGCTTCGACATATTCACCCCCATTAAGGACCTAACCGAGGAGCAGTTTGGCGCCCTTTTGTACGGGTCCCGCGAGCGGATCAAGTTTCAGATGAGCATGAAGAACGGCGATGCCTACTGGTCCCACAAAGGCCACTGGGAGGGGCTCATCCCCCAGTCGGAGCGGCTCTACCACCAGACCAATTCCGATTACCGGCGGGAGGGGCTGGAGAAGTTCATGAAGGTCCTCTCCTGCCCCAGGTGCGGGGGTCGGAGGTTGAAGGAGAAGGTGCTGGCGGTGAAGATCGCGGATAGGTCCATCGCCGACGTTGCCGACCTATCCATCGCTGATGGTAGGGAGTTCTTTGAGAACCTCGTGCTTTCCGATAAGGGGCAGGAGATCGGACGGCAGGTCTTGAAGGAGATCAGGTCACGCCTTGGCTTTCTCGAGCACGTGGGTCTTGGGTACCTCACCCTCTCTCGGAGTGCGGGGACCCTTTCGGGCGGTGAGGCCCAGAGGATAAGGCTAGCAACCCAGATCGGATCGAACCTGATGGGCGTTCTTTACGTTCTGGACGAGCCCTCGATAGGGCTTCACCAGAGGGACAACGCCCGGTTGATCGAGACGTTGAAAGAGCTCCGTGACCTGGGGAACACCCTGATCGTCGTCGAGCACGACGAGGAGACGATTCGAAGCGCAGACCACGTGGTGGACATGGGACCGGGCGCTGGCATCCACGGGGGGTGGGTGGTGGCGGAAGGAACGCCCCAAGAGGTCGAAGAAAACCCCGATTCTTTGACGGGCCAGTACCTCTCGGGGAAAAAGGTAATCGAGACCCCAGCGTCCCGAAAGCGGAGCGACAAATTCGTTCGCATCAACGGCTGCCGGGAGAACAACCTGAAAAACGTCGACGCCAAGATCCCCATTGGAATCTTCACCGTCGTCACCGGCGTCTCGGGCTCTGGCAAGTCCACCCTCATCTACGACACACTTTACCGGGCCCTGATGAAGAAGATCTACAAGTCGAGCGAGACCCCTGGCGATCACGAGGAGCTATCCTTCGACTCGGAGATCGACAAGGTGATCGTCATCGACCAGAGCCCGATTGGGAGAACTCCCCGCTCGAACCCCGCCACCTACACCAAGGTATTCGATCCCATCAGGCAGGCCTTTGCGGGGACGAAGGAGGCAAAGGTCCGGGGTTACAAGCCCGGTCGCTTCTCTTTCAACCTCAAGGGCGGCCGGTGTGAGGCCTGCCAAGGAGACGGCCTGATCAAGATCGAGATGAACTTCCTTCCCGACGTCTACATCGAGTGCGAGGAGTGCAAAGGCTCCCGCTACAACCAGGAGACTCTGGAGGTCAAGTACAAGGAAAAGTCCATCGCCGTGGTTTTGGACATGACCGTCGAGGAGGCGAGAGAGCACTTCAAGAACGTTCCCGCCATTCGAAACAAGCTAGACACTCTGATCGGCGTGGGCCTCGGTTACATCAAGCTCGGCCAGAGCTCGACGACCCTCTCGGGCGGCGAGGCCCAGAGGATCAAGCTGACCCGAGAGCTCTCCAAGAAGGCGACGGGAAGGACGATCTACCTCCTGGACGAGCCGACGACGGGCCTTCATTTCGATGACGTCAAGAAGCTGATCGCGGTTTTGAACGATCTAGTCTCCAAGGGGAACACCGTCGTCGTCATCGAGCACAACCTGGACGTCATCAAGTCCGCGGACTACATAATCGACCTAGGCCCCGAGGGCGGGAACGCTGGCGGCAGGATCGTCGCCGAGGGGACCCCGGAGAAGGTGGCGAAGGTCTCGGAGAGCCACACAGGTCAGTTCCTGAAGGGGAGGCTATCCGACCAAGGCGAAGCTTCTGACCTGGGGGCAGGAAAACGCTGCGGAGACGTTCGGTCATCTTCAATTGTCTAGTCCGGGGACAGTTTGAAGGACGGAGATGAGGTGGAGGTCAGGATCGAAGACGGAAACGTTGTGATCATGGCTTTAGTCGACTCGGCTAAATTGAAAAAGAAACTGATAGGTCGACATCAACCCAAAATCGACTTTTTAACTCTGCCTTTTTGACGGCGTCGAGGAGCGCCTAATTTTTAAGCTTTGAACGCGAAAAAGGTCAAGGGGTTTGTGAAAATGAGATCCAAATGGATTTTAGTCTCAGTTCTAACTATTGCCTTTCTCTGTATCGGAGGGTCATGTCGGGAGCTTCAACAAGAATCAGCAGGTTTTGCTCCTGGTCAGGCTCCAGGATCGATTTTGCCAGCTGCACAGGCCAGTCCCACCCAAGTCGACGGGAGCTGGAGCTTGGTTCTGGTAGACGCCGCCAGCCGAAGGACACAATCCGTGATCGTCGAGATGAGCCAGATCGGTGACATAATCTTCGGCCGGGGCAGCACCGGCGGAACTGATCTGAGCGCGTTCCCCGTGCAGACCGATTCGAAGCCGGCCGAAGACGAGGGGATCGAATCGATGATCTGGTGGCTCGAACAGGATCCTGATCCACGGGCCCAGACCACGACGGCCCGATATTTGACGATCGGCGCCAGTGGGCGGGTCACGGGTAACGCTTTGAGCCTCGATCTGATCTTCCTGGAAGAGAACGTCCTCTACAAGCTGAACCTAAACGTCGTTGGAAGCTCGATCTCTGGAAGCTACCTGGCCTACGACTCCGTGGGCAGGGTCCAGTCTGGGAGCTGCTACGGAAGCATCCGCGCGGGCTACGGCCAGTCGGCTCTGACCCTCGGGTCCAAGCCCGACGTCGTCACCCTGGGCGGGATGAGATCTTATTAAAATAAAGGATTCGACAACGCGGCCTATCAAACAGACCTGATTTCCTGAACCAACCAGTCCAGAGCGTCCAGGAACTGTTTGAGGGCGGTCTCGCTTCTCAAAATGACTAGGGGAATATGGGGATTTGGCGATCAGATCTGTTGAGATCTGGGCTACTTCCCGGTCACCGGGACGTACTCGACGCCGGGCCTGCGCCTTGCAACTTCCATACTGTAGAGCTTCATGAGGTCATAAACTTCAGCGGGCACGTTGGTGTTTACGCAGTCTCCCAGGAGACTTTCGGCGTCGTCGGCCATGAAGGGGTGATCGTGGGTGTATTTACCGGAGACGAACTCCTCGATGATCACTCCCACCTTGGACTCGTCGCACTTGCCGTCCAGGATCGTCTTCACAAGACCGTCCATCTGGCTGAGGGCCTTTTGGGCCTGGTCTGCAAGGACGATCGTTTTGTCGTCCACCTCATCGATGCTCTTCTTCTCCATCAGCTTCACAAGAGATGTGGCGGGGTAAGATCCGGTCTGGTCCCGGAGCTGAGGGTCGACGGGCCCCAGGGCCGCGTGGGGGTCCATGATGATCTCGTCGACGGCGAGGGCAATCAAGGTCCCCCCGCTCATGGCGTAGTGGGGGATGATGACGGTTTTTCTCGCAGGGTGGGCCTTCAGGGCCAGGGCGATCTGGGTTGCGGCGAGGGCGAGTCCCCCAGGTGTGTGGAGGATCAGGTCGATCGGGACGTCCTTCGGGGTCGTCCTTATCGCCCTCAAAACCTGCTCGCTGTCGTCGATGTCGATGTACCTTGCCAGAGGTATCCCGAGGAAGCTCAAAACCTCCTGCCGGTGTATTAGAGTCACCACAACGGACTTTCTATTTTTGCCCATCTTGACAAGGAGCTTCCTTCGGCTCTGCACCAGGTACCTTCTTTGGATCATGGGGACTAAGAACAGCATCAGGAATAAGATGACCCATATATTGCTCAGGAGAATTTCTGAGCCTATCTGGAGCAGGATAGGTTCTGACATTCGATGTACGAAAAAGATGGAATTCTATTTAAAATTTGTTGAGGCCTCTTTCAGAGAACTGCGCGATGCGGCGAAGTACTAGACAAAAAAGGTTAATATGTTTGAACGCCATAAGTCTGAACCGATCTGAAACTATCTAGAGGTGAATACATGAGCAACGGACTGAAAGTTGGCGAAAAAGCGAAGGACTTCGTTTTGGACGACCATAAGGGCGAGAAGTTCAAGCTCTCGGACCTCAAGGGTAAGAGGGTCCTTTTATCCTTTCATCCTCTCGCCTGGACCTCAATCTGCGCAGAGCAGATGAAATCCCTGGAGGCGAACTTCGAAAGGCTCGAGGTCCTCAACGCCGTGGCTGTGGGGATCAGCGTTGACTCCGTTCCCTGCAAGAAAGCCTGGGCCGAGAGCCTCGGAATCGAGAAAATCAGGATCCTGGCAGACTTTTGGCCCCACGGCGAGGTGGCCAAGCTTTACGGCACCTTCAGGGAGGAGAACGGCTTTTCTGAGAGGGCAAACGCCGTCGTCGACGAGAATGGAAAAATCGCCTGGTTCAAGGTCTACGAGATCTCAACCCTTCCCGACATCGAGGAGATCCTCGTTTTCCTGAAAAATATGGGCTGAGGGGGCGAAGGGAAAATGGTCGAAGCAGGAGATGTGGCGCCCACTTTCTGCCTTCCGAATCAGGATGGAAGAGAGGTCTGCCTTGATGAGTTCTCGGGAAAATGGGTTGTCCTCTATTTTTATCCGAGGGACAACACCTCCGGATGCACCAAAGAGGCCCTCGACTTCACTCAGAGCCTAAAGGACTTTCGGGCCCTAGGGGCCACAGTTCTGGGCGTGAGCCCAGACTCACCAGCGAGCCATCAAAAGTTCAGAGAAAAGCACGGCCTTGCGGTGACCCTGTTGAGCGACCCCGAGCACCGGGTCCTGGAAGCCTACGGCGCCTGGGGCACGAAGAAGATGTATGGCAAGGAATATCAGGGTGTTTTGAGGAGCACGGCGATGATCGATCCCGAGGGCAAGATCGCTCAAGTCTGGAAGAAGGTTCGTGTGAAAGGGCACGTGGAAGAGGTCAAAGGAGTCCTGAAATCGTTGATCTCTGAAGGGATAAGGTAGGAACGAATGAAGAAGACCGGAGCTAGAGGAGAGAAAACCAAGACGTTCTGGCTGACAGCCATAACATTTAAACTCCAGCCCCTGTCTTGCATAATTTGCTGAGGAGGAATATCGTTGCTCGAAAGGCTCAAGAAATCTCTCTTGGAAGCGCCCATCTACAAGCGGGGCGATTACAACTACTTCATCCACCCGATAACCGACGGCGTCCCTGAGGTGAGGCCGGAGCTGATAAGGGAGGTCGTAACCCACATAATCCGGACCGCGGACCTCGATGTGGACAAGATCGTCACCATCGAGGCGATGGGGATCCACATTGGAACCGCTCTCTCCCTCTTCACTGACGTGCCACTCGTGATAATCCGAAAGAGGAAGTACGGCCTTCCGGGCGAGATCGAGGTGAACCAGGTTACGGGATACTCGAAGGGACAGCTCTACTTAAACAAAATATATCCAGGGGACAGGGTGATCGTCGTCGATGACGTCATCAGTACCGGGGGCACGGCTCTGGCCACCCTGGGGGCGCTGAAGGCGGCTGGAGCCGAGGTGAAGGATGTCATCGTGGTGATTGAAAGGGGCATGGGCGCAGAGAAGCTGAAAAGCCAGGGCCACCAGATCAAGACCATGTTGAGAGTAGATGCCGACGAGTCCGGGGTCAGGATTCTTGAATAGATATAAAAACCCTTCAAAAATAGTCCATCGATTTGGTTTCGTCGCGGCGTGGTGGGTGCCTTGAGCCTGGAGGAAGATCTCAGGGCAGAGACCGAGAAGTGGCTCATCAGGGCCGAGAAGGCCCTGGAGACGGTCTCGGCCCGAGGGGAGGTGGGTGAAAGGTTCCGGGTTAACATCGCAGCATACCTCTCCGACTGCCGCTATTTTTTGGAACAAGATGACCTGATCAGGGCCTTTGAGGCCGTGATCTGGGCCTGGGCCTGGATCGAGATCGGGCAGGACGTGAAGATGCTGATCAGCGAAGGGTAAAGTGAAACAGTCAATCCTCTTGTCATTTTCCTCATATACTATAATTTATTACTCATATTATAATTTTGTCACCCAGATTCCGTCGTCAACATCACTTCAAAGGTTTCGGCTGCATGTTCGGACCGCCTTTTTCACATGTCCAAATTTTGCCGCTGAGATGAGTTTCGGTCCACGATCCGGTTTGAGAAGATCCGGCGAGGAAAACGGCGAGGACGTCAATATGAAAATTCGAACCTCCGCCGAACCCGGAAGCGGAAAAATTTATCTAAAAGAGGTTCAGTCTTCGGTTGTGCCACTTGTGAGCCTGGTCATCCCCGCAAGAGACGAGGAAGAGACGATCGGAGAATGCATCCGCAGATCCATGGAAGTTTTCGAGGATATGGGGATAGAAGGAGAGGTCATAGTTGCGGACAGCTCCACGGACTCCACGCCAGATGTCGCCCGATCTCTCGGGGTGAAAGTGATCAGGCCGGAGAAGTTGGGATACGGCAACGCGTACCTTGCGGGGTTCAAGCAAGCGCAGGGCAAGTACATAGTCATCATGGACGGCGATCTGACTTATGATCCTCTCGAGATGCCCGAGTTCATAAGGCTTCTTGAGAGCGGCGAAATCGATTTTGTCATCGGAACGAGACTGAAAGGTCGGATCGTGGAAGGCGCGATGCCAGCCCTTCACAGGTACATCGGAAACCCCCTCCTCACCTGGATGCTCAACCTCCTCTTTGGGGTGGGGATCTCAGATTCTCACTGCGGCATGAGGGCCATGACCAGGGAGTCTCTGGAAAAGCTCAACCTTCGTGCCGGAGGGATGGAGTTTGCCTCCGAGATGGTGATAGAGGCCTCGCGGAAAAAGCTCAGAATTTCGGAGGTGCCGATCACATACCATCCGCGAAAGGGCGCCTCGAAGCTTCGCTCCCTCTCCGACGGATGGAGGCATATGAGGTTCATGATGCTCTACAGGCCGACGCCATTTCTTCTCGTTCCCGGGTCCATTGCCCTGGTCCTCGGCCTCGCTCTGACTCTATTTGTGTTTATGCAGGAACCTACTCAAGAGTTCAGGACTCATTCCCTGATCCTGGGGAGTATGCTGCTCATAATAGGGTATCAGACACTACTTTCTGGAGCCTACATCGCGGCTTTCGGTAAAACCTATGGGGTTGAGGGTCCGGGCCGCCTCACAAAGAGGCTGACAAGCTACCATTCCCTGGAACTAGAGCTGATCGTGGGGACGGCTTTTCTGGCGGGAGGAGTGATCCTGGGACTGGACGTATTCCTCAACTGGATGGAGGCGGGATACGGATCTCTCCAGGAGGTGCAGAAGTCGGTGATGGCCATGGTTCTCACCATTATGGGAATTCAGACGCTATTTTCGGCGATCTTTATAAGTTTGCTGTTGCTGAACTCTGAGAACGGAAATCAGAAATGAGGTCCGGTGAGGTGGCCCTCTGAAAGCTGAAAAACGAGAACGGAAAGCCACATACTCGGCTCGATTATCATGAAAATCGCGTATGTCCACGACGTAATATACCCTCATGTGAAAGGTGGCGCTGAAAAGAGGGTTTGGGAGATCTCCCGAAGGTTGGCGGATAGGGGTCACGAGGTCCACATATTCGGGATGAAGTACTGGGATGGCGAAGACGTGATAGAAAGAGAGAGTGTCCATCTTCATGGCGTCTGCAATCCCATGGACCTTTACGTCGACGGAAAGCGATCCATAAAAACGGCAGTCCGTTTCTCCTCAAAGCTCCTCTTCAACTTCGATGGAAACTTCGATGTCATCGACGCTCAGCAGTTCCCCTATCTCCCTTGTTTTTCTGCAAAGTTTCATTCGGAGCTGAGACGGACGCCTCTCGTCATAACATGGCATGAGGTCTGGGGAGAGTACTGGCATCAATATCTGGGCATAAAGGGCCTATTTGGAAGGCTGGTGGAAAGAGGAACCGCCAAGCTTCCTGAAAAAATAATTCCCGTATCTGAACGGGTGAGGGAGGATCTTTTCGCGATGGGGGTGGGGGCCGATAAGATGAAGGTCATTCCCAACGGCGTGGATCTTCAGAAGATCGATTCCGTCGAAGCTGCAGAGATGCTTTACGACATCCTCTACGTCGGTAGGCTCTCGGAGCACAAGAGGGTCGATCTTGTATTAAGCGCGGTGAGCATGGTCAAGGAAGATATCCCCGAGATAAAGTGCGCGATCATAGGTGACGGTCCTGAGAGGGAGACCCTCAGGAGGCTGGCGAAAGAGCTGAAGATCGAAGAAAACGTCGATTTTCTTGGGTTTTTAGAACGGGAAGAAGAGGTCATAGCTGGGATGAAATCTTCCAAAATTTTCGTCCTCCCCTCGACAAGAGAAGGCTTTGGAATATCTGTATTGGAGGCAAACGCCTGCGGCCTTCCTGCCGTCGTCGTCAATGCTGAGAAAAACGCAGCGGTCAGCCTGATAAAAGATGGTGTAAACGGCTCTCTTTGCGATTTATCGGCGAGATCTATAGCTTTGGAGGTTGAAAATCTTCTAAAAAACGATTTGTACAAGAAAATGGCGGATTCATCGAAGGAAAATGCCAAAAAGTATGAGTGGGATGAAGTTGCGAAAAAAACTGAGAGAGCATACGAGAAACTGGTATCTTAAGATCCCAAAAGGAGATTTCGGGATGGTAAATTGAAGATATTGCAAACTCCTGCCCGGTTTTATCCCTTCACGGGTGGTGTGGAGAATTACGTTCACAACCTGAGCAGAGAGCTGGTCGAGATGGGTCACGAGGTCACCGTCCTCTGCGCAAACGAACCAGAATCGAAAAAAAATGAATTTATCGACGGCATAAAAGTCCGGCGTCTCCCTTACATCGGCAAAATCGCGAATACGAACATTACCCCTCGAATTCCAATTGAACTTTTGAGAGAAGACTTCGACATAATTCACACTCATCTGCCCACGCCCTGGAGCGCGGACTGGAGCGCCGTGGCCGCGGCTGTGAAGGGGAAACCTTTGGTTTTGACTCACCACAGTGACATCGTAGGCCAAGGTCGAATGAATTATATTGCCAAATTTTATAATAACATTAACCAAAAACTTGTATTAAAATGTGCATCCAAAATAATCATCACCAACCCGAAGGTGGTCGAATCGTCGCAATGTTTAAAATTATATTCACATAAAATAAAGATTATCCCGATCGGTGTGGACGCCGAGAGGTTCAGTCCCTTCGACTACACAAAAAAAGAAGGTTCAGGGGAAAATATAATTCTTTTTATAAGTGTACTGGATAAATTTCATAGATTCAAAGGTTTGGATCGCCTGCTTATGGCAATGGTGGACGTCGTTGAAGCTGTACCGACTGCGAAATTGATCGTCGGAGGAGAGGGAGCCCTCCTAGATTATTATAAAAATATGGCATCTTCCCTCGGCCTGGAAGGCAGGGTCAAATTTCTCGGATACATCCCCGAAGATGCGATATGTGACCTCTATAACAGGTGTGACCTGTTTGTGTTACCGTCGATATCTGCCAGCCAGGAGACTTTTGGAATTGTTTTATTGGAGGCGATGGCGTGCGCAAGGCCGGTGGTGGGCACCGAGATAGTCGGGGTTGCAGAGGACGTGAAAAGGCATGAGGCTGGCTTTATAGTTCAGAGCGGAGACGAGAATGCTCTAGCAGATGCCATAATAAAATTGTTACAGGATGGGGGGCTCAGGCTCAAAATGGGTACTAATGCACGGGAAATTGCAAAGAGATATTACAATTGGGGCGAAGTGGCGTTGAATATGGAGTCACTTTATGAGGGTCTGGTCAAAGGAAAATGATTTCGGCGGTTCTTTGGAGCTGGAGAGAACGAAGAGGAAGAAAGAGGCGGCTTATTTTGAATTGAATACCCCG